>JAEULC010000095.1 GCA_016792605.1 Rhodospirillales bacterium | reverse complement strand
CCCGGCTTCGGCGGCAGGCGCGGCCGCGACGGATCGTCGGTCGCCGCGGCGCGGCGGGTGTCGTCGAGCTGCTGGCCGGCGCCGGTCGGCTGCTCGGGCTTGCTCGGCGCGAACATGCCCCGCACGCGGCCGCCGCCGGCGCTGGTCGAGGTCGCCGAGGCGCTCAGCATGCGGCTGATCCCGGTATTGAGGTTCACTTCCGCCGTGTCGCCGTTCAACTGGCTTTCCCCGCGCGTGATCTTCACGTTCCCACTCAGTACCGCGACACCAGTTGCCACGGTGTAAACGCCCTTGTCGCTGCGGGCGATCGACTGGTTCGAGGACATCACCACGCCGCCAAAGGCGTCCATGCGCTCGACCCCGCCGCCGGTCGCGGCGACGGAGTTGCCGCCCGGGGACTGCCTGCCTGGCTGCTTGCCCGCAGGAACCTTGCCCGGGGGCGCCTTGCCGGGGCCTGCCGCGGGGGCCGACTTGTTGAGCAGGTGCGCGGTCAGGACGTCGGCGCGCACGCGCTTGTCCTCCTGCACCGCGACGGCCTCGCCGCGCGCCACGGCCAGGTTCTTCTGCTCGTAGTATTCCAGGCTGTCGCGCGCCGTGATCCTGCTCTGCGGGCTCTCGATGCGCAGGTTGCGGCCGGTCAGCACCATGACCGCCTGGTTGGTGTCGTAGACCGCCTCGTCGCCATAGGCGGTCGTGTTCTTCTCGGGCGAGGACATGCGCACGTCGCCGGATAGGGTCAGCACGCCCAGGTCGACGTTGTAGACGCCGCGATGGCCGGTGGCGCGGTCGGCCTGGGTCTCGATCCGCAGATTGCCGATTGCCTCCAGCTTCCAGATCTCGGTGCCCCCTCCGCCAAAGGCGGATTCCTGCGCCTTCGGATCCTTCGGCTTGGGCTGGCCCTTGGCGTCGCGGTAATGCGCGGTGACGCTGTCGGCGTAGAGCGTCATCTCGCCGCGCACCACCTTCACGTTGCCGCGCGCCACGTAGACCTTGTCCGCCTGGCGCCACTCGATGCCGTCGTCGGCCTCGATCTCGATCGGCGCGTCGGACTTGCGGTCGAGCAGGCCCAGGCCCTGCGCGAACGCCGGCGCGACCGCGCAGAGCCACAGTGCGGTTGCCAGGACGGTGGCCAGCGCGCGGGTCATTTCGGCGGCCCGGTCATCAGGTCGCGCCGGATCACCAGCCGCGACTTGCCGAGGAAATGCACGACGGCGCCCTTGTCGACCAGGCGGAAGCCCTCGGCGACGATGCTGCCGAACGGGCCCTGGCCCTCGATGCGGTCGTTGCCCTGGGCGCCGCCGGTCTGCATCTCGAACCGCGCCGTGGCGGTCCGGAACTCGTAGCCGGCGTCGTGGAACATGTTGACCGATCCGGACAGGTCCAGGATCTGCAGGTCCTTGTAGTACTGGCCGGTCTCCCCGGTCAGCGCGACCCAGCTGCCGTTGGTCAGGGTCACGTCGCCCTTGGGCAGCTGCAGCTCGACCACGTTGCTGTCCGTTGCCTGCTGCATGGCGTCGTCGGCGGTGAGCACGAACGGGCGGTTGGCAGCGTCGACGCCGGTGAAGCGCGGCCGCACCATCTTCACCGTCGCCGCCTCCTCCAGGTTAACGCTCGACACGCCAATCTTGAAGCGGTCGGTCGGCTGGTGGAGATGCGGCCAGACCGCGACCAGCAGCACCAGCGCGCCCGCGACCAGCGGCAGGGTGAGCTTGAGGAAACTGACCAGGCGGCTGTGGAAGCCGACAGCGGCGCGCGGCTGGCGCAGGCGGCGGCGCGTGGCGGGACGCGCGCCAAGCGGCGCTCGGCGCGCTGGCGCGGGGCCTGTCGGCGCAGAACCGGGCGTCGCTTGCGCCGTCATGCCGCCCGCTTCTTCATGCAACGCCCGCGCGCAGGCAGTCGTGGATGTGCAGGATGCCGACCGGCTTGTCGTCCTCGGTCACCCACAGCGTGGTGATCTGGCGCTGCGACATGAAGCCGACCGCCTCGGCGGCCAGCGCCGCGCGGCGGATCGTCTTGGGGTTGGCGGTCATGACGTCGGCGACGCCCAGCGCCAGCAGGCCGGGCGTCATGTGGCGGCGCAGATCGCCGTCGGTCACGATGCCGGCGAGCGATCCCTTGGCGTCGAGCACGCCGACGCAGCCCAGGCGCTTTTCCGACATGACCAGGATCGCGTCGGCCATCGGCGTGTCGAGCCGCACCAGCGGCATCGCGTCGCCCGCGTGCATCAGGTCCGAGACGCGCAGGAAGCGCCGGCCCAACCGGCCGCCCGGGTGCAGCACGTGGAACTGGTCTGCCGAGAAGCCGCGGCGCTCGAGCAGCGCGACGGCAATCGCGTCGCCTAGCGCCAGCATGGTGGTGGTCGAAGTCGTCGGCGCCAGGCCCATCGGGCAGGCCTCGGGCGAATTCGGCACGACAAGCGGCACGTCGGCCGCGTCGGCGAGCGAGCTCGGCGCGCGCGCCGTCATCGCCACCAGCTTGATGCCGCGCAGCTTGGCGAAGGCGACGATGTCCGACAGTTCCTGGGTTTCGCCCGAATTGGACATGACGATCACCACGTCGCCCTCGGCCACCATGCCGAGGTCGCCATGGCTCGCCTCGCCGGGATGGACGTATAGCGCCGGCGTGCCGGTCGACGCCAGGGTCGAGGCGATCTTGCGCGCGACGTGGCCCGACTTGCCCATGCCGCTGATGACGACGCGCTTGCCGGCAACGGTCGCGGCCTCCAGGAGGTCGAGCGCGCGTGCCAGGTTGTCGCCAAGCGGGCCGCCGAGCGCCGCCTTGAGCGCCAGGATCGCGTCGGCCTCGACCTGCAGCACGCGCCGCGCGGCGTCGAGGCCTCCCTCGGACGGGCTGGCGGCGGCGGAGGGAGAAGGAGCCGAGGGTCGCGGAGCGGTCGTCATCGTGCGATCACAGTGGGTGCCATCACGTTGGGTGCCATCACGCTTCGGTCGGTGGACGCAATCGGTCGGACGAAACCACGCCGTTCGGGCAAGCGGGTCGGGCTTCCGCCCGACGGGGCAGGGAGGGTCTTGAAGGAAAGCCCCCGCCGATCCCCTACGCCGCGCCTCAGGCCCCTACCTTTAAGCCTAACGCGGCGATTCCCGCAATCCTGCGGTACAAGCCTTGCATTGTTCTTAACGGCCCAAGGATTACAAGGCCCTATCGTGGCGGGAGTATGGCCCGGGGCGGGGCGGGCGGTCAAACCGGGCGGGGCGGGCGTGATTCCCGGCTGCCGCCCATGATCGATTCGCCTAATGCGCGAAGATGTCCAGTTCCGGCCAGCCCTTGAGGTCGAGCTCGGCGCGGTGGGGCAGGAAGTCGAAGCAGGCCTGGGCGAGGTCGGTGCGGCCCTCGCGGGCCAGCATGGCGTCGAGCTTGGTCTTCATCGCGTGCAGGTGCAGCACGTCGGAGGCGGCATAGCGCATCTGCTCCGGCGTCAGGTCGGGCGCGCCCCAGTCCGACGACTGCTGCTGCTTCGACAGGTCGACGTCGCACAGGTCCTTCACCAGGTCCTTCAGCCCGTGCTTGTCGGTGAAGGTGCGGGTCAGGCGCGAGGCAATCTTGGTGCAGTAGACCGGCGCCACGGTAACGCCCAGGGCGTGCTTCAGCACGGCGACGTCGAACCGGGCGAAGTGGAACAGCTTCAGCACCGACTTGTCGGCCAGCATTGCCTTGAGGTTCGGCGCGTCGAAGCGCGGCTCGGGAAACTGCACCAGGTGCGCCGTGCCGTCGCCGGCGCTGAGCTGCACCAGGCAGAGGCGGTCGCGATGCGGCTGGAGACCCATGGTCTCGGTGTCGATCGCCACGCTGCCCGTGAAGCGCACCGACCCCGGCAGGTCGTATCGGTGCAGCTTGATCGTCGGGTTGGCCATGGTGAAACTACTTCTTTGAAAAGAAATGAAGAATTGGAGCCGCCTTCAGAGCGGGGGCCGGACGCTCGTCTCCCTGTATCACCCGCGTCGATGGCCGCGCAACCGTCATCGCGGGACGGGCTTCAGGGCGGCGGGGCCACGGCGGGCGGCCGGCGGCGGGCGGCCAAGGCGCGCAGGGCCATGTCGAGCAGCCAGCGCTCGGCGCCATAGGGCCGGCCGGCGAGGATCCAGAGCAGCGCGGCGACGCAGGCATAGGCGGCGGCGCCGATCGCCATCGTCAGGATCAGGTTCCACGCCGCGTCGAGCGACCCCGGGCCGGCGGCCGTCGCCCAGCCGAGGCCGCTCTGGGCCAGTGCCGCCGCCATCGCGGCCGTCGCGACCACCGGCCGCCACAGATTCGCGGCGAGGCCGGACAGTCTTCCGCCCAGCCAGCGGCAGGTCAGCACCGTCGCGACCACGGCTTCGAGCACGAGCACGGCGCAGATCGCCGCCAGGACGCCCATCATCCCGTGCGTCGACACCGCCGCGACCGCCAGCCCAATCATTAGGACCGCTGCGAGCGCATTGATCAGGAAGTTTCCCTTGAGCCTTGCCGCCGCGATCAAGCACGTGCCGCAGACCGTGGTCAGGATCGAGAACGGCGCGGCAATGCCGAGCCACTGGATGATCGGTATCACGTCCTGCCAGGTCGGCCCCAGAGCGATCGGGACGATGAAATGCGCTACGGCCGAGATTCCGATCGCCGCCGGCAGGATGATGATCGCCATCACCCCGATGGCGCGGCTGAACACGTCGGCCAGCGACTGCCCGTCGCGGTGCGCAGAGGACGCGCCGGCGAACAGCGCGCGGCTCATCGGGTGGACCAGCTCGGAGATCGGCAGCATGGCGATCTCCTGGCCCATGGTGAACCGTCCGACGGCGTCGGCGCCCAGCGCGCGGCCGATGATGAAGGCCGGGCTGCGGTCGCGCGCGAACAGCATGATGCTGGTCGCCCATGTCCACAGCGAGAAGCCGAGCAGCTCGTCGATCGCGGCCAGCGACGGACGCGGCCGATAGGCGTGCATCGTGTAGGTGACCGCGAACTTGGCGACCCGGCCGACGGCGATGCCGATCACCAGGGCCCAGTAGTTGCGAAGGTAGAGCGCGAAGCAGATGGTGGTGACGAAGGCCAGCGCGCGCGGGATGGCGAACTGGACGAACTCGCGGTCAAACTGCAGATTGCGCCGGAACTCTACCGGACCGACATTCTCGAATCCCTCCAGCACGGTGAGCAGCGCGAGCAGATACAGGATCGGTTCCAGCCGGTCGTCCGAGAAGAACGCCGCCACGAACGGCGCGCTGGCCGCGACCAGCAGCGCCATCGCCAGCCCGCGCACGAAGCTGATCGTGAAAGCGGTGTTCAGGAGTTCGCGGCGGTACCTTTGCGACCGGATGACCGCATCCTGCCAGCCCAGGACGGAGAACGCGTCCAGCGCACCGACGATGGACGTCGCGATGGCGACGAGACCGAACGCATCCGGCGTCAGCAGCCGGGCAAGCACGACGATGCTAATCACCCCCAGCAGGCGCGACAGCACGCGCCAGGATACGACCCATGCGGCGCCGATCGCGGTCTTCAGGCCGATGGACGCAGGCGCGGACGGCTGTTCCATTGCATTTCCCGTGGGCGGCCCGGCGTTCGTGCCGTGGCGGCTACGCGCTGCGAGCCATGGCCGGTCGCTGTTCGGAGGGCCGGCTGGGCGCAGCCTGCACCTCGGCCAGCAAGGCGCCGGGCGTCGACACTACGCCATTGCATGAGCCGAGGAAGAACTCGATGTATTCCTCGATCCAGCGCAGGAAATTCGCCAGGTCGGCATCGCTGCGCACGTACGGCGTATTGCCCGGTTCCAGCGAGGTGCTGTGGTAGCTCAGCATTACAACGCCGTTCGGGTGGTCTTGCAGCAGGAGCCGCGTAAGCTCCATCGCCTCGGCCAGCGGCACGCCTTCCGGGCTTATGGTGGTGCGGTTGAGCAGGTTCGAGCGCGACAGCAGAGCCGGCAGGTACATCTGCTTGGCAAGCGGTGACGACATCACGGGATAGATCGAGCGTCCGTATTTCGCGCCGATTCCCAGCATGCCGACGGTCAGTGGAATCTCCAGCAGCGTATGGTCGGTGTCGCACCAGAACGGCTGCGTCGGGCTGCGGCTGTAGTTGGGGCCGCCGAACGACCGCATGTCGTAGAACGGCCTGACGCTCGAATCTATCTGGTAGCCGAGCTTCTTGAGGTGCAACGCGGTGGCGCTACCGGCGCCATAGCGGCCGGCGCGGTGCAGGATGGGTTTGCAGCGGAAATTCTGCTGAATCGTATCCGTCAGGATCCGCAGCTTCTCGAACTGCAGCGGCTCGGGCAGGTTGCCGGGAAAGGAGTTGTGGGCGGTGAGGTCTTCCTCGATCGGCGGGTTGATCCAGGGGTGGAGCTGCGTGCCGATCTCGCATTCGCCGCTTTCGAGCATCTCGCGCAACGGCCGATAGCCTTGCTCCTGGGAGGCCACGGCATAGTCCACGGCGAAAGTGGGGACCAATTTGTGCCTGCTGTAGATTTTCTGCGCATGGCGCTGCGACTTGATCGATTCCACGCGGATCGACGGCGACGGCACCGTGGCCCAGTCGAACTCCTCCTCAGCGTCGACGACCACGATGAGGATGGGCCGGTCGCCGGTGCGTCGCGCCAGCACGGCATCGTCGCTGTCGATGAAGACCGAATCGGTCACCGACCGCCGCCGCGGCAGCATTTCTTCCAGCGTGTTGTTCATCCACCGCCGGGCGTTCAGGATTGCCGGCGGCAGGTGCGATATGGCGACGCCAAACTTGCTGCCGAGCGACTCCTTCGTGTCCGATGCCTGGCGGTAGAAGTCGCGCGCCGCCTGCATGTCACGATTGAAAAGCGCGTGCCGCCCCGCCTCCTTCAGCACGCCCGCGACGCGCTCGCGCACAACGTCTTCGGCGAGATTGAGCTTCTTGCCGATCGCATAGACGTTGCGAACCTGAGCCTTGACGAAGCGCTCAAGCTGCGACGATAAGCCGATGCCGCGCGTGTAGCTCACCAGCCGTTGCTGGCAGGCGCGGATCTGCCAGCCGGCGGCGGCGGCACGCAGCCACATGTTGTAGTCCTCGACCGAGATCAGCTCGCGGTCCTCGTCGAATCCGCCGAGCTCCTCGAAGACGGTGCGACGCATCACCACCGAGGAGTTGATGATCACGTTCTGCCGCCACAGGGTGTCAAAATCGAGGTAGTCGGGGACGTGGTAGGTCGAATCGAGCGCCGGGCAGTGGATGATCGCGATCTTCGGGTTGCCGGCCAGCGCCAATTGGCGCTCGAGCTTGCGAGGCAGCCACAGGTCATCGGAATCGAGGAACGCCAGCCATTCGCCCTTGGCCACGCGTGCGCCCAGGTTGCGGGCCGAGGCGGGCCCGCCATTGGCCTTGCGCACGACCTTGACGGGCGCGGGATAGGCCTCGGCGATGGCAACGGTGTTGTCGGACGACCCATCGTCGACGACAAGGACTTCCAGCGGCGGCAGGGTTTGCGCCAGGACGCTGTCGATCGTCAGTGCGATCGTCTTGCTGGCATTGAATGCAGGGATGATGACGCTGACGGCGGGCCCGTTCATTGTCCACCTTTCAAAACGCGCTGGTACATGTCCAGCATCTGGTCGACCACAGGGGCTTCGGAGAAATTGTCGGCGACGTGCCGGCGGGCCTGGGCGGCGGCGGCGTGCCGAGAAGCCACGGGTGCCAAGCCTGCAAGCGACGTAGCGAGGGCGCCTTCGCGCGTCATGTCGCAGAACCTGCCGGCGGGACCGGCGACGTAGCGGAAGACCGGCGCTTCGTGGCAGAGCACCGGCAGGCCGGTTGCCATCGCCTCCAGCAGCACGATGCCGAAGGTCTCGAACAGCGAGGTCAGCACGAACAGGTCGGCGGTCCGGTAAAGCGTCGGCATCTCCGCCCGGGGAAGGCTGGTTAGGAACCTTACCCTGTCGCCTAGGAGCTTCTTGCCCAGCGTCATCAGCTCCGCAGTGTCGTTCTCCACGCCGCCGGCGATGACAAGGATGGCGTTGGCCGGCAATGCCGGTAGGGCCCGCGCGAACTCGGCGATGAGGTAGTCGATGCGCTTGTGAAAGCGCCGGATCGCGGCTGCCGTCAGGACGATGAATGCATCGCCGGGAAGATCAAACCGCTTGCGCGCTTCCGCCTGGTTGCCGACGTCGAACATGGCCACGTCGACGAAGTTCGGAATCATGAAGGTCAGGCCGCCAGGCTTCTTCTGCCCGACGAGTTGTTCGTAGGCGTCCGGCGTGAGCTCCTGCACGGCGGACAGGCCGGCCAGGCGCTTTGTGGATTCACCTGTGCCGTTCGCCAGGATCACCCGCGGCCGCGACAGGCCCAGGCGCCGGGCGTGATCGAGGATCCTGGCCAAGAGCGGATCCTGCACATGCAGGATATCGAAGTCACGCCGGATCGCGCGCCACAACGGCAACGCCATCGCCACCTGCTCGACGTCGTAGGCGTTCGCGATCCCGATGCGCCACGCGCCCAGGGCGCGCGCCAAGCGGGCCGCCCGCACCACTCCGCTGTCCGTGCGCCGCACGTAGCGCAGCGGGCGGATGTGCGGCCCGGTTGCCGTCTGGTGGCCGAACAGGCTCACGTCCAGTTTTCGGCGTCGCAGCGCGTCCGCGACATCGGAGGCCCAGGCCTCGATTCCGCGCTGGATATGGCCAAGGCCCGAACTGGCGATCGCGATCCGCATGGCGTCGATTATGGCGCAGGGATGTACGTACTAAGGGTTAATAGCACGCCTATGCCTGCACGCCACGAACGTAGGGCGAACCGATCGCCCCACCGGCTATTCGGAAGATTGCCGCTGCGGTCGACGATGCTGGCAGGCGATCGACCCGTGTAGCGCGAAGGTCCGACGCACTGCGTGCTCGGACCTTCGGGTGCTTTGGTGCCCAGGAGAAGACTCGAACTTCCACGACCTTTCGGCCACAGGTACCTGAAACCTGCGCGTCTGCCAGTTCCGCCACCTGGGCAAAGCGGGCGCATTCTGGCCAGGGGCGTCCGAATGTCAATCGGATTAAATCGGGTGGGGGACAGGCTGGACAAATCCCTGCGGCGGGATGACAAATCCCCGCAAGCGGGTCAGAGAGAAGGCGCACGGCCATGGCGGGGCGGTTGATCACGGTGTTCGGCGGGTCGGGGTTCATCGGGCGGCACCTGGTGCGCCGTCTGGCGCAGGCCGGCGACCGCGTGCGGGTCGCGGTGCGCCACCCGGATTCGGCGCTGTTCCTCAAGACCATGGGCGACGTGGGGCAGGTGACGCCGGTGCAGGCGAATTTGCGCGACGACCGCTCGGTCGCGGCGGCCTGCGCCGGCGCCGACGCCGTCGTGAACCTGGTCGGAATCCTCTATTCGCGCGGCAAGCAGAGCTTCGCCGCCGTGCATCACGAAGGCGCGCTGCGCGTCGCCGCGGCGGCGCGGACTGCCGGGGCCAAGCGCTTCGTCCAGATGTCGGCGCTCGGCGCCTCGGCCCGGTCGCCGGCGGAGTATGCGCGCACCAAGGCGATGGGCGAGGAGGCGGTGAAGAACGCCTTTCCCGGCGCCACGATCGTCAGGCCCAGCGTCGTGTTCGGGCCCGAGGACGGGTTCTTCAACCGCTTCGCCGCCATGGCCGCGATTTCGCCCGTGCTGCCGGTCGTCGGCCGTCCGCCAGCCGGGCCGAGCTTCCAGCCGGTCTATGTCGGCGACGTGGCCGAGGCGATCGTGAAGGCGATCGACGACCCGGCGACCCAGGGCAAGACCTATGAGCTGGGAGGCCCGGCCCGCTACACCATGGCCGAGATCATGGCCCTGGTGCTGCAGTGGACGGGGCGCAAGCGGATCGTCGCCTGGATGCCCTCGGGGCTGGTGAACCTGCAGGCCTGCCTGCTGGAGCTGCTGCCCGTGCCGCCCCTGACCCGCGACCAGCTTCGCCTGCTGGACACCGACAACGTCACCAGTGGCGCCCTGCCGGGGTTGGAAGCCCTGGGGATCCAGCCGACCCCGGCCGAGGCCGTGGTGCCGGCCTATCTGGAGCGCTTCCGCCGGGGCGGCGGCAAGCGCCAGCCCCTCCGAACCGCTTAGTTTCTGTTTCTGCTGCGTTTCCAGAGCGTTAAGCGGCAGCATCGCTTGGTCTCGCAATATAGTACCTAAACTGTACTATTAACTTCTGTTTTGCGTGGCTGAGCCGAATTGTCGCCACAATCGTCGACAGTGTTCAGGATAATAGGACAGATTAATTTCCCTATCAGGTGTTTTCCTGCTGGTATCGCGGTGCAACAGTGCCTAAAGTCCTTCCGGAGAGAAGGGCCGGGCGGTTCGCGGGGGCCGCCGGTCGACGACCGGTTAAGGGGTCGCCGGTCGAACGGCCGAGCTTGGGGATAGGCAATGGCGAACAACACGATGTTGAAGTTCGTCGCTCTGGGGCAGCAGATGCCCGAGAAGCGGCTGGCGGCGGAACGGCGCCGCGACTTCGGGGAGATCTACGAGCGGTTCAAGCCGGCCGAGGCGGTCAGCCAGGCCTCGCGCTGCTCGCAATGCGGCGTGCCCTTCTGCCAGGTGCACTGCCCGCTGCAGAACAACATCCCGGACTGGCTGAAGCTGACGGCCGAGGGCCGGCTCGAGGAGGCCTACGAGGTCTC
>JAEULC010000338.1 GCA_016792605.1 Rhodospirillales bacterium | reverse complement strand
GAGCTGGCGCGGCTGGAGCGCGAATACCGGCTGGAGGTCGATGTCGACGCGGTGGTCGGCGAGCTGGCGGTGGGAATCCGCCAGCGCGTCGAGATCCTGAAGGCGCTTTATCGCGGGGCGCAGGTGCTGATCCTGGACGAGCCGACCGGCGTGCTGACCCCGGCGGAGGCCGACCACCTGTTCCGCATCCTCCGGCGGCTGAAGGAGGAGGGCAAGACCGCGATCCTGATCACCCACAAGCTGCGCGAGGTGATGGCGGTGACCGACAACGTCACCGTCATGCGCCGCGGCGAGGTGGTGGCGCAGGTCCGCACTGCCGAGACGTCGCCGGCCCAGCTTGCCGAGCACATGGTCGGGCGCAAGGTGCAGCTCACCGTCGCCCGCACGCCGCCGACGCCGGGGCGCGAGGTGCTGGCGGTCGAGCGCCTGGCGGTGCGCGACGGGCAGGGCATAGAGCGCGTCCACGACGTGTCGTTCAGCCTGCGCGCCGGCGAGATCCTGGGCATCGCCGGCGTCGCCGGCAACGGGCAGAGCGAGCTGATCGAGGCGATCGCCGGGATGCGTTCGGTCGCGGGCGGGCGCATCGTGCTGAACGGCCAGGAAGTCGCGTCGTCCGCCATGCACCTGACGCCGCGGCAGCTGCGCGACCGCAGGCTGGCGCACATCCCCGAGGACCGGCAGCGCATGGGGCTGGTGGTGCCGTTCGCCGCGCATGACAGCGCGATCCTGGGCCAGCAGGCCGACCCCGCCTACAACTACGGTCCGCTATTGAACCAGCGCGGCATCGTCGAGGCCTGCCAGCGCAAGATGGAGAGCTACGACGTCCGCCCCGGCGACCCGGCGCTAAAATGCGCCAATTTCTCCGGCGGCAACCAGCAGAAGATCGTGCTGGCGCGCGAAATCGAGACCGACCCCGACCTGCTGCTCGTCGGCCAGCCGACGCGCGGCGTCGATATCGGCGCGATCGAGTTCATCCACCGCCGGCTGATCCAGCTGCGCGACCAGGGCAAGGCGATCCTGCTGGTTTCGGTCGAGCTCGACGAGATCCTCGGCCTTGCCGACCGCATCCTTGTCATGAACGAGGGCCGCGTCGTCGGCGAGCTTTCGGCCGAGGAGGCGGACGAGCAGAAGCTCGGCCTGCTGATGGCCGGCGTCGCGAAAGCGGCGTGATGGCTGATTCCCGCGGCAACGAGGCGCCGGCCTGGGTCGATCTGGCGCTGCTGCCGGCGATCAACCTGGCGGCCGCCTTCGTCGTCGCCGGCCTGGTCATCGCGATCCTGGGCGAGAACCCGTTCAAGGCGATGGCGCTCCTGGTCTACGGCTCGCTCGGCTACGGCGAGGCGATCGGCTTCACCCTCTACTACGCTACCAACTTCGTCTTCACCGGCCTTGCGGTCGCGGTCGCGTTCCATGCCGGCCTCTTCAACATCGGCGGCGAGGGCCAGGCTTATCTCGGCGGCCTCGGCGCCGGCCTGGTCTGCCTGGCGCTCGGCGGCGCCGTGCCGGGATTGCTGGTCGTGCCGCTGGCGATCCTCGCTGCGATGCTGTTCGGCGCCGCCTGGGCCTATGTGCCGGGCTGGCTGCAGGCCAGGCGCGGCAGCCACATCGTCATCACGACCATCATGTTCAACTTCATTGCCGCGTCGCTGATGACCTACTTGATGGTCAACATCTTCATCAAGCCCGGCCAGCAGTCTCCCGAGAGCCGCGAGTTCGACGCCTCGACCTGGATGCCCTTCGTCCATGAGATCCTGGCCCCGCTTGGAATCCAGCTGGCGAAGTCGCCGCTGAACCTGTCGCTGCTGCTCGCGATCCTGGCGGCGGTCGGGCTCTGGGTGCTGCTCTGGCGCACGCGCTGGGGCTATGCGCTGCGCGTCGTCGGCTTCAACGAGACGGCGGCGGTCTATGGCGGCATCGCGCCGGCGCGCGTCGTGGTCGCGGCGATGGCGCTCAGCGGTGCGCTGGCGGGTCTGGTCGGTGTCAACGAGCTGATGGGCGTGCAGCACCGGCTGATGCTGAACTTCACCGGCGGCTACGGCTATGTCGGCATCGCCGTCGCGCTGATGGGCCGCAACCACCCAGTCGGGATCTGCCTTGCGGCGCTGCTGTTCGGCGCGCTCTACCAGGGCGGAGCGGAGCTGAGCTTCGACATGCCCAGGCTCACCAAGGAAGTGGTCGTGGTGATCCAGGGCCTCATCATCCTGTTCTGCGGCGCGTTCGAGGGGCTGTTCCGTCCCCGGCTGCTGGCGCTGTTCCGCCGCCGCGCCCCGGTGGCGGCTTAAGCGCCATGGCGGACACGCTGGTCCTCCTGCTGCTGATGATCGACGCGACGGTGCGCGTCGCTACTCCCCTCGTGCTCGCGGCGCTCGCGGGCCTTTTCGCCGAGCGCGCCGGCGTGGTCGACATCGGGCTCGAGGGCAAGATGCTGGGCGCCGCCTTCGCCGCCGCGGCGACGGCGACCGTGCTGGGCTCGCCCTGGCTCGGCCTCCTGGCCGCGATCGCCGTCGCCGTGTCGCTGTCGATGGTCCATGGCGTCGCCTGCATCCGCTACAACGGCAACCAGGTCGTCTCGGGCATGGCGCTCAACATCCTGATGGCGGGCCTGGCGCCGACGCTGGCCTATGCCTGGTTCGCCCAGGGCGGGCAGACGCCGATGCTGCCCTCGAACCTGCGCTTCATGCCGATCGTCGCGCCGTTCCACGACACGCTCGCGGGCATTCCGGTCGTCGGCGCGCTGTGGAGCCGGGTCCACGGGCACAACGCGCTGGTCTATGCCGCCGCGCTCGCCGTGCCGCTGACCGCCTTCGTGATCTACCGCACGCGCTTCGGCCTGCGCCTGCGCGCGGTCGGCGAGAACCCGCAGGCGGTCGACACCGCCGGCATCTCGGTCGCTGGCCTGCGCTACCGCGCGCTCTTGATCAACGGCGTGCTCTGCGGCCTGTCCGGCGCCTATCTCTCGACCGCGCACGGCGCCGGCTTCGTGCGCGACATGACCGCGGGCAAGGGGTATCTTGCGCTGGCTGCGCTGATCTTCGGCAAGTGGCGGCCGGTGCCGACGCTGCTCGCCTGCCTGCTGTTCGCCTTCACCGACGCGCTGCAGGCGCGGTTGCAGGGCGCCGCGCTGCCGGGGATCGGGCAGATCCCGGTGCAGGCGATCCAGGCGCTGCCCTATGTGTTGACGGTGCTGCTCCTGGCCGGGTTCGTCGGGCGCGCGATGGCGCCGAAGGCGATCGGCGTGCCCTACGTGAAGGAACGATGAGCGACGCATTGCTCGATACCGCGGTTGCCGCGATCCAAGGCCGCGCCGGCTTCAGGAAGCCGCGCATCGGCATCGTCGCGGGCTCGGGGCTGGGGCCGGCGCTGGCGGCGCTGACGCCGTCGCTGGCCATGGCCTATCGCGACATTCCCGGTTTCCCCGAGAGCACGGTCGCGGGCCATGCCGGGCAGATCCTGGTCGGCGACTGGGGCGGGCGGGCGGTCGCGGCGCTCAGCGGCCGGTCGCACGGCTATGAGGGCCACGCGCCGGCGGCGCTGCGCCTGCCACTGCGCGTGCTGCGCCGCCTGGGCTGCGAGGCGGTGATCCTGCTGTCGAGCGTCGGCTCGATCAATCCCGAGATAAGGCCGGGCCGGCTCGCGCTGGTCAGCGACCAGATCATGCTCGCCGGCGTCAATCCGCTGACCGGCGCCAATGCCGACGCGATCGGGCCGCGCTTCCCCTCGATGGTCGACGCCTACGCGCCTGCGCTGCGCATGCGCGCGAAGAAGGCCGCCGCGTCGCTGGGCCTCAGCCTCGGCGAGGGCGTGATGCTGCACCATCCCGGCCCCAGCTTCGAGACCCCGGCCGAGATCCGCGCCTATCGCCTGCTCGGCGGCGACCTGGTCGGCATGTCGATGGCGCCCGAGACGATCGTGGCGCGTCACTGCGGCCTCGATGTGCTGGGCATCGGCGCCGTCACCAACATGGGTGCCGGGCTGACGCGCGACGCGCCCAGCCACGCCGAGACGCTTTCCATGGCCAGGGCGATGGCCGAGGACGTCGCCCGGCTTCTGGGCAGGCTGCTGGAGCAGTGGGATGCGCCGGCTTAGCCTCGTGGTGTTCCTGTTGTTGGCGGGCGCGTCGTCCGCCGGGGCGCATCCGCATGTCTGGATCGAGGCCGTCGTCACCTTCGCCTTCAAGGACGGGCGGATCGTCGCGATCCGCCAGGAATGGACCTTCGACGAGGTCTTCGGCGACTCCATCATCGGGCAGTTTGACGCCAACAAGGACAAGAAGTTCGACGCCAGGGAACTGGCCGCGCTGGAGCAGGGCGCGTTCGCCAATTTGCGTGAATTCGACTACTTCTCGCATCTCTCGGTCGACGACAAGGCGGTGCCGACCAAGACCGTGACCGGCTTCGCGGCGCGGGTAGAGAAGGGCAGGCTGGTCTACAGCTTCACCCTGCCGGTCGAGCCGGGTCTCGATCCGCTGAAGGGGCGCGTGGCCCTGGGCCTTTACGACCCGAGCTACTTCGTCGACGTGCAGACGGGCGGTCGCGCGGGCGTGAAGTACGAGGGCATCGGCGCGATGGACTGCCGCACCGATCTCGCGGAAAATACCCGCAAGCCGATCTTCGGCGGACAGGTATTCCCCATGGAGATGTTCCTGACGTGCCGCGCGCCCTGATCGCCGCCCTGCTGCTGGTCCTGATCGGCCTCGGCGCGCCGGCGCTGGCCAATCCCTTCGCGCCTGGCACCAAGCCGCCGGAGACGAAGACGGTCGAGGCCGCGGTGGCGCCGGCCGGCGGGCTTTCGGGCTGGATCGCCGAGACGCAGCGCACGGTGAACCGTTCGCTGAACCAGAGCATGGCCGACCTCAAGACCGGCTCGCCGCGCGCCATCCTGATCGGCGCGGCGCTGTGCTTCCTCTACGGCGTGTTCCATGCCGCGGGCCCGGGCCACGGCAAGGTCATCACCATGTCGTATTTCCTCAGCCGCGACGCCCAGGCCTGGCGCGGCGTGCTGATGGGTGCGCAGATCGCGCTGACCCATGTCGGCGGCGCCATCCTGCTGGCCGTGATCGCGACGGTGGCCATGCAGGGCGCGGCCTCGCCCTCGGTCGAGGATTTGCGCTGGGTGAAGCTGCTGTCCTACGCCGCGGTGGTCGGCATCGGCCTGTGGCTGCTGCAGGACCGGCTGCGCGGCGGCACGGGCGAATGCACCATCGATCATGGGCACGATCACCACGGCCACGGCCACGTCCACCACGACCATGGCCATGTTCACGGACCTGCCTGCGGGCATCATCATCACCACGACCATGCCCACGACCAGGCCGCGCGCGGCGGGTTGATGGCGGCGCTGGTGGCGGGCGCGGTGCCTTGCACCGGCGCGGTGCTGGTGCTGATCTTCTGCATCGCCAACGGCATGCCGCTGCTTGGCCTCGTCCTGGTGCTGCTGATCGGCGCAGGCATGGCGGCGACGCTCGCCGGGTTCGGTCTCGTCGGCATGGTCGCCCGCCGCCGGGCGCTGGCCTTCGCCGGCGGCGGTAGCGCGGGGATCGACGCCGAGACGGGGCGCGTCGCGTGGTGGCGCCGCGGCCTCGACCTGCTCGGGCCTGCCCTGATCATCGCCGTCGGCGTCTACCTGTTCCTCGACGTCCTCTGATCCTTCCCCCGAAAGCGCCGCTCCGATGCTGATCGCGCAGATCACCGACCTGCACATCATGAAGCCGGGCAAGCTGGCCTATAACCGCGTCGATACCATGCCGATGCTCGAGCAGGCGGTCGCATATCTTCGCCGCCTCGATCCGCAGCCCGACATCGTGATCCTGACCGGCGACCTGGTCGACGAGGGCAGCGACGAGGAATATGCGCGGCTCAAGACGGCCTTGGCGCCGCTGACCCAGCCGCTCTACGTCATTCCCGGCAACCACGACGCGCGGGCGACCATGCTTCGGGCGTTCGGCGCCGACGGCTACCTGCCGGCCGATGGCGGCTTCCTGCAATACGCGGTCGACAAGCATCCCGTGCGCCTCGTCGGCCTCGACACGATCACACCCGGCCAGGTCGGCGGCGCAATGGACGCGGAACGCTGCCAATGGCTCGACCGCACGCTGGCGGAAGCGCCCGACGCGCCGACGCTCGTCATGATGCACCACCCGCCCTTCGCGCTGGGCATCGCGCATCTCGACAAGTTCGCGATGCAGGGCTCGGCCGAACTCGGCCAGCTGATCCGCCGCCATCCCCAGGTCCAGCGCATCGTCTGCGGCCACGCGCACCAGACCATGGCGGTGCAGTGGTGCGGCACGACGGTCAGCGTCTGCCCCTCGACCGCGCACCAGTTCACCGCAGACCTGCGCCCCGGCGTCCCCGCCGAGTTCTCGCTGGAGCCGCCCGGCTTCCAGCTCCACCACTGGCTCCCCGAGACGGGCCTGATCACCCACACGATCGCGATCGGGGACTATCCGCGGTTCCGGACGCGGTAGAGGTCAGCCGCCCTTGCGGTACTTCGCGAGCTTCGGCGGCAGGTCGGCATGTTTGTCCGGTTTGCCGAAAAAGTGATGCTCAAGCCGGCTGATGAGATGCGGCGGTGTCCAGGCGCCAGCGCGCTCCATCTTGCTTAAGTCTTCGCCAGCATAGGGCTCGAATTCACCCTCGACATAAATGTCGATCTCGCCGCTGATCGGATCTTCGCGAAAATATCGAACGGGCTGGTCGAGTGAGGGCTCGAGCGGCTTTCGGCCCAGAACTTGCCAGCCCGCTGTGACGTAGAAGTCCTCAGCCACAGGAGCCGTGAGAAATACTGGGGCCTTTTCTATCTCCTCGATCGGCAAGATCGTTGTCGAGCGCAAGTCATAACAGGCCAACGAAGTGTCCCGTACGATCCGGCCATAGGCGAAGCCGCCATCGATGTGGATCGCCAGAAAAGTACCTTTCCATTCTTCCTGGAACGCATCGAACTCGGCCGGCGTCATTCGGCTCGGCAACTTCGGCCTTTTCATCTTCATCGAAGACTCCCTGGACGTATCGGCCCAAATGTCCGTTCGGCGTTCCGCATCTAATAAGACCGCAGCGGGTTCCAGCGGTGGATGCCGTTGAATACGTTGTCTGAAATCCCCATAGCGCGATAGTGGTCGATCAATTGTTGTTCTCTGCCGCGGATTGCCGAATACAGCACGGACGATTTATCGAGTATGGGATCATGATAGTCTGGCGAAGGGTAGTTCGCCCATGAACGCTGTTTGACGTTTCGCTGGGGACTATAGATGCCGCTCGTCCGCCCGGCGTACACATCGTCGTCGATAAGGTGCCGCTTCGTGTAGGTCTGAAAGCTTCGACCGCCAGCGCCGCGCAACTTGTCGTACTCCTTTCCCGCGCGCTCCTGCGCCTCGGTGACAATCCAGCGCAGAAGCTTGCCTAGTTCGATGTCTTGCGCGGTTGCCGTAGCGGCGCGAGAAAATCCCTGGCGCGGGCGCAACACGGCCTGACCAAGGGCGTCGACGGCCCAAAGCGAGTCCGATGGCTGCCAGCTCGCCGCATCTTCCGGCTGTGCGCTGGAACCGCTCAATCCATCGCTGATCGCCTCGACGGCAAGCTGGGCTGGATCGATCGCGTCTAGCAGTTCTCGAGCGCTCGGCATCCTCCCCAGCCGATCTTGGAACGACCGCGCCAGAGCGGTGAGCTTCCGTTCTGCTTCCGCTGTGAGGCCGCGCATGGACAGAAGCCGTTGCTGGGCAAAGCGACCGGCGTAGGGGAGCGCGCGAATGGCGGCCGGTAGCGAGCCCCCGCTGGCCAAGCCGGCCGCGAACAACACCATCTCGTCGCCGAGATTGTTGATTGGCGGGTCGACGGCGCGTAGGCGGGCGATCTCGCCGGCCATCGGGTCGGTGTCCGGCGTGGCGCCGAACATCGAAGGGTTGGCGATGTTCGTCAGGATTCGCTCGGTCCATTCGGCGTCGCTGGTCGGTCGCGCGTGGTCGGGGCGATAAGCGTCTTCGTGATCCACGAGGGTGCGATCGAGCCAGTCGGGCTCGACAAGGTTGAGATCGGTCACGCAAGCCTCCAGGGTGTTTGTATCTGAATTAAATGATACGATACAGAACAAACAGGGAACTGTCTAGTTGAGGCCTGAGATAAAGCTGTGGACAATCGCCCCTGCTGCGCCGCAGCATTTACCTTGAAATTAGGCACTTAGCCCTATATATAGCCGCCACCCGCAGAGTGTTCGCGACGCGCGCGACCCGGGCTAACTCATTGAGATATTTGGTTCATGGAATTGCGTAACGTCGCGATCATCGCCCATGTCGACCACGGCAAGACGACCCTGGTGGACACGTTGCTGAAACAGTCCGGCACGTTCCGCGAGAACCAGCAGGTCGCGGAGCGGGCGATGGACTCGAACGACCTGGAGCGCGAGCGCGGGATCACCATCCTGGCCAAGTGCACCTCGGTCGTCTGGAAGGGCACGCGGGTCAACATCGTCGATACGCCGGGCCACGCCGATTTCGGCGGCGAGGTCGAGCGCATCATGGACATGGTCGACGGCGTGGTGGTGCTGGTGGATGCGGCCGAAGGGCCGATGCCGCAGACTAAGTTCGTCGTCGGCAAGGCCCTGCAGGCCGGCCTGAAGCCGATCGTCGTCGTGAACAAGGTCGACCGGCCCGACGGCCGCCCGCACCAGGTGCATGACGAGGTGTTCGACCTGTTCGCGGCGCTCGACGCGACCGACGAGCAGCTCGACTTCCCGATGCTGTTCGCCTCCTCGCGCCAGGGCTGGGCGGCGGAATCGCCGGAAGGCCCGCAGAAGGACATGGCGCCGCTGTTCGACCTGATCGTGAAGCACGTGCCGGCGCCGAAGATCGAGCGCGAGGCGCCGTTCAAGATGCTGGTCTCGCTGCTCGAGGGCGACCAGTTCCTCGGCCGCGTGCTGATCGGCCTGGTCACCTCGGGCTCGATCAAGGCCAACGCGACGGTGAAGGCGCTTAGCCGCGACGGCAAGCAGGTCGAGCAGACGCGCATCACCAAGCTCTTGACCTTCCGCGGCCTCGACCGCGTGCCTGTCGAGGAGGCCGAGGCGGGCGACATCATCGCCGTGGCCGGGTTCCAGACCGCGACCGTGGCCGACACGATCTGCGACGTCGTCGTCGAGGAGCCGATCCAGGCCCGCCCGGTCGATCCGCCGACGCTGGCGATGCAGTTCGCGGTCAACGACTCGCCGCTGGCCGGCACCGAGGGCGACAAGGTGACCAGCCGCGTGATCCGCGCCCGGCTGATGCGCGAGGCCGAGGGCAACGTGGCGATCCGCGTCACCGAGTCGGCCGACAAGGACTCGTTCGAGGTCGCGGGCCGCGGCGAATTGCAGCTCGGCGTGCTGATCGAGACCATGCGGCGCGAAGGCTTCGAGCTGTCGGTCGCGCGGCCGCGCGTGCTGATGAAGACCGACCCGGTCACCGGCCAGCGCCAGGAGCCGCTGGAAGAGGCGCTGATCGATGTCGACGAGGCCTATACCGGCGTCGTCGTCGAGAAGATCTCGCAGCGCAAGGGCGAGCTGAAGGAGATGCGTCCGTCGGGCGGCGGCAAGGTGCGCATGACCTTCCTGGTCCCGTCGCGCGGCCTGATCGGCTATCACGGCGAGTTCCTGACCGACACGCGCGGCACCGGCGTGATGAACCGTCTGTTCGCGGGCTATGGCCCGTGGCGCGGCCCGATCGCCGGGCGCAACAAGGGCGTGCTGATCTCGACCGGCCAGGGGGATTCTGTGGCTTACGCCCTTTGGTATCTGGAGGAACGTGGTTCGCTGTTCATCGACCCGGGCGTGAAGGTCTACCAGGGCATGATCATCGGCGAGAACAGCCGCGACAACGACCTGGAAGTGAACCCGCTGCGCGAGAAGCAGCTCTCGAACATCCGCACCACGTCGAAGGACGAGGCGATCCGCCTTACCCCGCCGCGCAAGATGAGCCTGGAGCAGGCCATCGCCTATGTCGGCGACGACGAGCTGGTCGAGATCACGCCGAAGTCGATCCGCCTGCGCAAGGCGATGCTGAACCCGCACGACCGCAAGCGGGCGCAGAAGGCGGCCGAAGAGGCGTAAGCCTGCGATGACCTACGCGACGGAACGACGCTGCCTGCAGGCGGCGATCGCCGTCGCGGGGCTCGTGCCGGTCTCCGCCGGGCTTGCCGGCGTGATCCTGGGATCGCAGATGGCGGGCACGCTCGCGATCCCCGACAGCCTTCGCGCCCTGTCGCTCGACAGCCACGTCCGCTACCTCTCCGGCCTGCTGCTCGGCATCGGCCTGGCGTTCTGGAGCTTCATCCCGACGATCGAGCGCCGCACGACGGAGGCGCGCCTCCTGACCGCCATCGTCTTCCTCGGCGGCCTGGCGCGGCTCTACGGCGCGCTGCGGATGGGCCTACCCTCCGGCGCGATGACCTTCGGCCTGGTGATGGAGCTGGTCGTCACGCCGCTGCTCTGCTGGTGGCAGGCGCGGCTGGCCAAGCTCAATACGGCACCTTCTTCGGGTTCTCGATCCAGGCCTTGAAGGCCGTGTTGCCGTGCTCGACGAGCATCCGCGTCGTCGGCAGGGCGCGGCCATGGACCGGCAGGGCGACCTGCTCGTAGAACCAGGAATCGTCGAAGCCGGCCGCCGCCGCGTCGTCGCGGTCGCAGGCATAGACCATGCGGCCGATGCGCGCCCATAGGATCGCCGTCAGGCACATCGGGCAGGGTTCGCAGCTCGTGTAGATCGTGGCGCCCGCGAGGTCGTGGGTGCCAAGCTCGCGGCAGGCCTCGCGGATCGCGACGACCTCGGCATGAGCGGTCGGATCGTTCGTCGTCGTCACGCAATTGGCGCCCTCGCCGACGATCCTGCCGTCCTTCACCACGACCGCGCCGAACGGCCCGCCGGCGCTGCCCTTGGCATTCTCCAGGCTCAGCGCGATGGCGCGGCGCAGGAAGTCTTCGTCCGTACTCATGCGGCGTCCGTCCGTCTGTTCATCATGTCGTGCTCGGCCTCGTCCAGATGCGCCACGGCCAGGCGCTCGGCCTGGTCGGCGTCGCGCGCGGCAATGGCGCGCAGCAGGGCGCGGTGCTGGCGGTGATAGTCGTCGATGCGCGCGCGGGTCAGTGTCTGGTGCTGGATGTCGCGCCAGTGCTGGTGCCCACGCACGCGGTTCACCTGGCGGAACAGCGCCTGCATCAGCGGGTTGTGCGTCGCCGCCGCGAGGCGCTCGTGGAACAGCAGGTCGCCCGCGCCGAACCGGTCGACATCCTCGCCGCAGGTCTCCAGCGCCGTCAGCGCCTCGTCGAGCAGCGCCAGGTCGCGCGGCGTCGCCTTGCGCACGGCCAGGCGCACGAGCTGCGGCTCCAGCGCGCGTCGCGCCTCCAGCAGCTCCTGCGGGCTCGTGAGGTCGGCGACCTCGCTGCCGGGATTGGCCGTCTCGGCGACGAAGGTGCCGCTGCCGACGCGCCTGGTGATCAGCCCCTGGCCTTCCAGCCGGTCCAGCGCTGCGCGGATCGTGCCGCGCGCGCCGCCGAAGCGCGCGGCCAGGTCGCGCTCCGCCGGCAGCCGGTCGCCCGGCTTGTGCTGGCCCGCGCGGATCGCCTCGGCGATGATCTGGGCGATGGCACCGGCGTCGGCGCGGCGGCCGCTATCTGTACCACTCTGGTCCATTGGGCAAATGCCGACTTGTTGTGCGCTCGATGCCTTGTGGGTGGTCACTGTTCTGCTTGCAGGAGAGACACCAACCTGGCTAGGATCGCTCTAGGCCACACTATACCAATAACGAACCAATTGTCCAGCGGGTGACGCATGTGCGGGATCGTCGGACTGTTCCTCAAGAACCCTGCGCTCGAGCCGGAGCTCGGCAAGCATCTCTCCACGATGATGATCGCGATGAGCGACCGCGGCCCGGACAGCGCGGGCATCGCGCTGTACGGCGCGTCGAAACAGGATGCGGGGCGGCTGACGCTGTTCCATCCCGACACGGCCTATGACTGGGCGGGCTTCGCGACGGCGCTGGGTAGTGCGCTTGGGACGAAGGCGACGCTAGCGACCAAGGGCAACCACGCCATCGTGACGCTCCAGGGCGAGACCGCGCCGGCGCGCGCCTGGATCAAGGCGAACCGGCCGGAGCTGCGCGTGATGGGCTACGGCAAGGCGATGGACGTGTTCAAGGACATGGGCCTGCCCGCCGCGGTCTCCCAGCGCTACGACCTGCCGCACGCCCGGGGGACGCACGGCATCTGCCACACGCGCATGGCGACGGAGAGCGCGGTGACGACCGAGCACTCCCATCCTTTCACCGCGGCCGACGACCTGTGCCTTGTGCACAACGGCTCGCTCAGCAACCACAACCGGCTGCGCGAATGGCTGATCAGGCGCGGCCAGGAATTCGAGACGGACAACGACAGCGAGGTGGCGGCACGCTACTTCGCCCATCGCCTGGGCGAGGGCGCGACGTTGACCCAGGCGCTGGAGGCCGGCCTCAAGGACCTCGACGGCTTCTACACCTTCGCCATGGGCACGCGCGACGGCTTCGCGGTCTTGCGCGACGGCATCGCCTGCAAGCCCGCGGTGCTGGCCGAGACGGACGACTGGGTCGCCATGTCCTCGGAGTATCGCGGCCTCGCCGACCTGCCGGGCGTGGAGAAGGCGCGGCTCTGGGAGCCGGAGCCGAGCAAGGTCTATGTGTGGGAGCGC
>JAEULC010000032.1 GCA_016792605.1 Rhodospirillales bacterium | reverse complement strand
GGGAACACCGCCGAGCGCTGGATCAGCTTGTTGCCGACCCATTCAAAGCGCTTGCGGCCGTCGCTGAGGCGCAGCAGGCGCAGGTCGCGGCCGCCGGGCTGGGCCGCCGGGCCGGAGGTCTGGAGCGACGGATAGGCGCTGGCCGAGCCATGGCAGTCCTTGCAGCGGATCTCGATCGCGTCGGCGACCTCGCCGTGCAGGTAGCCGTTCCCGTGGGCGTCCTGGGAGAAGTGGCAGTCGACGCACTGCATGCCGTAGTCGACATGGATCGACGACATGTGCACCGACTTCTTGAACTTCTCGGGGTCGTCGTTCGATACCTTGTTGCCCTTCGCGTCGAGTAGGTTGCCCTTGCGGTCGCGCTTGAAGATGCCGCGGAAATTCCAGCCGTGGCCGTGGTAGTCGGCGAACTGCGTGCTCTTGTTCTTGATGTTGTTGTCGGCGACGCGCTTCAGGAAGTCGTGGTCGCCCCACTTGCCGCGGATGACCGCCTCTTCCGGGTTCTTGTCCAGCATCTCGCGCATCTGCTCGTTGCTGGGATAGGCCTGCTTCTCCGGGAACATGTTCGGCGCGTCGGACTCGTAGTCCCACATGGTGTAGCCGAGCATGGAGTTCAGGAAGATGTTGGGCTGGTGCATGTGGCAGTTCATGCACTGCGCCGTCGGGATCGCGTTGGTGAAGCTGTGCTTCAGCGGGTGGCCGGGCTCGCCGCGCGGGATTGTCGGGTCGACGGTCTGGGTGGTGCCGTCATGCCCGTACTTGGCATAGGGGCCGGAGTGGCGCGGGTCGCGGTCGTTGGCGTAGACCACGTGGCACGAGCCGCAGCCCGAGGTGCGGTAGTCGCCCGGCTGGTCGTTGGTTCCCATGAACCAGGTGAACGGGTCGTTCAGGCGCGTCTTGTGGATGTTGATGACCGGGACGGCGATGCGCAGGCCGGTCGCCTCGGCGCGGTTGGACTGGCGCAGGTCGGGGCGGCCCGGCTCCTCGAGGCGCTGGAGCTGGCCGAGCGAGTTCGGGTTACCGATCTCGGGGAACTGGGTGATGATGTTGCGGCCGCCGCGCTCGAACACGCGGAACACGTCGCCGGGCGGCAGGGTCTCCCAGGTGGGCAGCGGCACCATCTGCGGGATGATGCCGCGCGCCAGCTTCTGCTGGTCGATCTTGCCCGGGCTGACCAGCACCGACTGCACGCCCTCGCGATTGTAGCCCTCGCCGGCGATGTAGTTCTTGAACGGCAGGATGTTGTTGTTGTACGCGGCGCCGCCCCACAGCATGCCGCCATGGGCCATCATGCTGCGCTCGGCCGAGTGGATGATGTTCTCGTGGCAGGCGCCGCAGGCCTCGCGCGCGGCGCGCAGGTCGCTGGGGTTCACGAAGCGGACGTATTCCGGCGCCTCGCGGTTGAGCAGCGTGTAGCTGCGCTCCGGGTTGGCGCTCGACGGGTACTTCCAGGCCATCGGGAAGCGCGGCAGGACGTGCGCCTTGTTCTGCGCCCCGAAATAGGCCGGGTCGCCCTTCTTGGCGCCGGCCGGCACGCGCACCGTCGGGTCGCCGCCATGGCAGTCGGTGCAGCCCAGCACCACGCCCTCGCTGATATGCATGGTCTGCGAGTCGGTCGCGGTGTGGCAGGTCATGCAGCCCTGGGTTTTGGCGGCGGCCTCGGCCGGGGTCTGCACGCGCGGCGCGGGCGGATGCGTCTTGTAGGTGACCTTCTGCGCCGTCTCGGCGCCGCCGGCCGCAAGCGCGGCGCCGCCATACGCCAGGAACAACGCCCCCAGCGCCGCCGCGATCCTGTGCCGAATGCTCACCCCCACGCCATGCCCCTCAGTAAGTCAGGATCAGGTTGGCGAGAATGGAATAAAGCGGATCCTGGTTGTCGTCCTCGAAGGAATAGATGCGCTTCAGCCCCTCGCCGGGGAACAGCACCGCGCCGGACAGGCGGAACACGATGTTCTGGTTGTTGAGCGGGCGGTAGGTCGCCGCCGCCGACACGTCCCAGCCGATGCTGGTGGAGATCGAGCCCTGGTTGCGCAGGAACTCGATGTTCGAAGTATCGGCGAAGCTCAGGTGGTTGATGTTCGTCGTCAGGCGCAGCTCGGGCAGGACGTCGAAGTCGGCGCCGCCGCCGAGCAGCAGGATGCCGGGATTGTTGAAGTTCGACTGGCCGTGCTCCTTCGAGGTGCGCAGGTCGGCCGTCACGCTGTTGCGCTGCTTCAGGCCGACGCCGCCGCCGCCGATGAAGGGGATGCCCTGGCGTATCCAGTAGCTGGTGTCGGAGCCGGCGATCTGCGGGTTCTCGAAGATGCCGGACCAGCCGCCCTCGGTGTCGTCGAACGGGTCCTTGTCGCCGCTGGCATAGACGAACGAGCCGCGCACGCGGATCCAGTCGAAGTCGACCGAAGGCTCAGCCGCGGCGAAATAGGCGCGGATGTCGGCCTCGCGGCCGGTGAACTGGTTGTTCTTGTCGGTGCCGAACGCGCCGTAGACCGAGTGGGTCAGGTTGACGCGCCCGAAATGACCGTCACCGTTGAAGCCGACATAGGTGACGTTGTAGCGGCGCTGGCGCTCGTCGCCGAGCGACGCAGGACGCTGCAGGAAGTCGTTGTCGTCGTAGTAGAAGCGGCTGTTCTCGCGGTTGCGATTGTGGACCACGGTGAACTGCGGCGTGTAGCCGAGCGTGAACGCGTCCTGGAAGTACAGGTTGGCGATGAAGATGTCGTCATCGCGCATGCGCCGGAAGATGTCGTTCTGGCCGCTGTTGGTGTCCTTCTCCAGGCGGCGGAACCAGGCGATGTTGTACTGCAGCTTGTTGTTGAAGCGGTTGCCGAACAGGCGCGCGCCCAGCTGGCTGTCCTGGAACAGGAAGCCGCGGAAATCGGTCGAGAAGGGCTGGATGCCGAGGCGAATCGAGTCGAAGTCGTAGCGCTCCGACACGTTGTGGATGTGGTAGTCGACGAAGGCCTCGGCGACGCCGAAATGCGTGTCGTTTCGCACCGTCCCCTTGGTCGGATCGGCGTCGGTGATGCCGACCTCCTGCACGTCGAGGCGCGTGTAGGTGAAGACCGGCGACAGACGCAGCTCGAAGTCCGGCGGCTTGAACGCGGTGTTGCCCTTGATCAGCGAGAACGAGCCGATCACGTTTTGGGCAATGAAGTTCTGGCCGTAGCGCGAGAACTGATCGTTGGCGCCGGCCTGGTTCGACGACTGGAACACCACCGGAGTCGGCACGCGCCGCTGTTCGAACACCGTGTCAGATATCGCCGACAAGTTGACGAACCAGTCGCGGCCCCAGACCGGGCGGTCGCCCTTCAGCACGTTCTGCTTGTAGGGATCGATCGTCTCGGTGACGACGCCGATCGCGTCCGAAAGGCGCCAGCGGTCGGGAACGGGGATGAACTCGCGCGGCAGGTTCGGCGGCGCGGGCGGAACGGCGCCGGGGTTGTCGGTCGGCGTCGGCTGTTGCGCGTCGCGCGGGGCGCGGCCGGGCACGGCGCGACGCTGCGCCTCGGAGTCCGAGAGCAGCGCTTCCTCGCCGTCATTGGCGGCCTGGTTGATCTGTTCCTTGCCGGCCCAGGCAGGTGCGCCCAGCGACAGCAGCGCCGTCGTGGCGTAGAGCAGGGTCAGCAGGGAGGCGCGTGTCTTCATGTCACTTGCCCCGGCAGATGTTCTGGTCGTTGCCGCCGGCGCGCGGCTGGAACGGGCAGGAGACGTAGCGCAGCCGGGCGCCGAGCGGCGCCAGCACGTCGTCGCGGATGCCGGCCGGCGCGTTCTGCACACCCGTCCCCAGGGCCTGGCCGGCCAGATGGAGGCCAAGGAAGCCGATCGAGTCGTCCTGGTCGATGCCGTCGCCCGAAACGCCGATGCCGCCCACCAGCACGCCGTTGCGGTAGATCGGGAAACCGCCGGCGAAGGGCTGCAGGCCGTTGGCGAGCTGCTTGGTGGTGCCGACCGGCGCCGTCACCGGCAGGAAGGAGCACTGCGCCGCCGTCTCGGCCGCCGCAGCGCCCGTGCGCAGGAATACGAGGTGCTGGGCGATGTTGTCGATCACCAGGTCGAGCTGCAGCCCGACATTGAACGGGCTCCAGGTGGCGTAGGGCGTGCTGAACGGCCCGTTCGGCGTGCCGTCGATGCCGTCGGGGTAGAACGGGCGGTGGATATTGCCGATGCCGCGCGAGCTGTAGGCGATGCCGTCGTCCAGCGCGGTTCCGGAAATGAACTGCTTGGCGCCGGTCGCGTAGAGCTGGATGAACACGCCGAGCGCGTTGTTGCCGACCGGCTGGGGCGGCACCAGGATGCCCGACGCGACGGTCGAGTTGAATTGCTGCAGCAGGAAGGCCGCGGAGCCGCCGGTGATCTGCGGCGAGCGGCTGATGAACATCGCCGTGCGTGCCTTCTGCAGCGACACGTCGGTGCCGAAAATCGGCGCGTCGGGGGTGCGCGCGATGCCCAGGACGACGCCGTTGACGTCGACCACCGACACGGTCACCTGGATGAAGCTGTCGAGCGGCCGCCGGATCTGGGCGCGGCCGGCAAACGCTGTCTTCAGCGCGTTCTGCAGCAGCGTGGCGACCTCGTTCGCGGTCAGCGCCGCCCCCGGCGGACCGCTGCCCGCGATCGGGGGGAAGCGGTTGTTGGTCGGGGTGGTCGGATCGCGCAGCACGAAGGCCGGGCCGAACGCCGACAGGTTGCCGGTCGGGTCGGGCGCATAGCCCGAGGCCGGGTCGCCATAGGCCGTGCCCCCGCGCAGCGCCGGCGGCGGATTGGGGTTGCCGGCATTGGAGAAGTAGTTGCGGACGCCGACGCGGTTGCCGAGCACGGTGTCGATGGCCGCGAAAGCAGGCGCCGCGGCGGGGTTGCTGTAGAGTGGGTTGTTGCGATCCAGGCGATCGCGGTCGACGAAGCGCAGTGTCTTGCCGCCGACCGTGATGCGGTTGGCGCGGATGTCGATCGGGGCCTCGAAGCCGAACGTCCCGGCAGTCGCGATCAACTCGTCGTCGGAGGTGTCGATGTCAGTGACGATGCGGTCGATCGTGTAGATGCCGTCCGATTCGACGCCGATGGCGCCAACGACGAACCCGTTCTTGTAGAGCGGAATGCCGCCCGGGTCGGCCGACAGGCCCAAGGGCGAGCGCTTCGGGCCGACCGAGCCCTGCGGCTCGCGGAGGTTCAGGTCCGAGCACGGCAGCTGGCTGAACTGCACCCCGAACAGCGGGCCGCCCGGCGCGCGGAACTCGAGCGGGTTGAAGTTCTCCTGGACGATCTGGCTCGCCGTCCGGGTGGTGAAGGCATTGCCCGAGGACGACAGGTAGGCGCCGGTGATGGCCTTGGCGATGGCCGACAGATCGGTCGTCGGCGCGCCGTTCACCGTGCCCAGCGTCGTCGACAGCGCGGCCAGGACTTGCTCGACCTGCTCCAGGCCGTTGCCCACGGGAATGTTTCGGTTGGTCGTGACGCGAAGCTCGACCGGGGCGCCGTTCATGCGGAACACGCCAAGCACGTTGCCGACGCGATCGGTCACGGCGATCGTCGCCGGGCGATTGCGGGCCTGCGCCTCCTGCACCGCCTGGCTGATGATCTGGCCGACATCCGCCGCCGTCAGGAAGACGGTCTGCACCGACGTCACGTTGCCCTGGGCCATCGCCAGGGCAGGCGCCATGGCGAGAAAGGCAGCGGCACAGGCGCGCAGCAGGCGGCCGACGGCACGAGGCAGCGCACCCCGCTCCGCGATCGCCTTGCGCTGCATCTGCGCTGCCATTCCCCCCTGGTCCCCCATCCCGCGCCTACTGGGCCCGGATCTCGAACGTGCCGAACTTGATTCCGCTGGCGGCGCGATAGCCGATCGACACGGTGATCGGCAATTGCGCGCGCGGCAGATCCTCTTTCAGCAGCTTGAACTCGATGCTGCCGGACTGCGCCTGGAAGCCGGCATCGAGCAGGTCTTCCGCGCGTCCCGACCACGGCAGCCAGTAACCCTGGCGCGTGCGAACGAAATTGGCGCCCGACACGTTGCGCGCGGTCGCATAGGTGACGAGCGGCACGTCGCCGTTCAGCGTCACCATACGGCGGATATCGACAGCGACGCCTGTCGATACCAGGACCGGCTCGAGCCGCGCGCCATCGAGCGTCAGCACATCGCCGGCCTGCACGGCCGATGCGGTAAAGCCCGGCAGGCCAACGGCAAGCAACAACGCCACCGCCGCCGCGTCTCGCAATCGCGAGGCGGTCGCCGAGAGCGCATGTCGCGCCGAGCTGGCCTGCCGGTAAATCACCCCTAGCATCGTGCCCCAACATGGCCGCTGGGCGCGGCTCTATGACGTTGTTTTTGCCTGCATTTGCCCGGACCTTCGAACCCCGTTCCAGGCCGGGAAAGTATAGGCACGCGGAAAACGACCGGAAAAGCGATTCCCCGGGAAGGGCCTCTAAGGCTTGGTGTTTTTGCCACCCTTGTGGCATTTCGGAAACAAGGTGAACAACCGGTGATTCACCGGCTGTTCCCCTGTCAGGTCAAAGAGTTAATCGCGCTTGGGCGCTACCCGAATCCCACTGTGCAGCGCCTTCAGGGAACCGTCGAGCGCAACCCCGCCGCTGCGGTACAGGCCGGGCACGGACTGGGTCTGTGCCGCGGACTTGGGCGGGTGCATGGGTCCCTGAGTCGGGGTGTGGAAGTAGTGGCAGGTGCCGCAGGTGCTCGGCAGGCGGTTGTTCGGCTGCGACCACGAGATCATCGCCTGGTCGCCGACATGGCATTCCTGGCAGGACGCGACGCCGGGCAGCAGGATGTCGCCCGATTCGTCGGACCAGGCCGCCCCGACCACGTCTTCTGCGAGCCGCTTGGCCTGGCGCACGCCGTCGGCCATCGGCAGCTCGCCGGTCGCGACCTGGGTCGCGAGCTCGGTGGCAGGCTTGGCGAGCCCGGGCGCCCAGGGCGACTGCTTCAGCAACTGCGCCGCCTTCTTCAGCGGGCCGAGCGCCCCTTCGTCGGACGGAACCAGGGCCATCGCGTCGAGGAAGGCCGGCAACGCGTCCTTCACCCGCTCGCGCCACTTGGCCGGATCGGTCACGTCCAGGCTGTGGCAGCGCTGGCAGGTCTCGGTGGCGTGCGCGGAATGGCGGAACAGGCCCTTGGGCAGCCAGCGCTCGGCGACCTGGGGGGTGACCACGTCGTATTTCCGCGCGGCGCCCGTGCCGGTCTGGGTGACGATATGGCAGGTGCCGCAGACCGCGCGCGAGGTGAAGACGAATTCGAGCGACTGCGCCGCCTGCTGGTCGGCCCAGGCCAGCGCCTCGCGCTCCTGGGCCTTGGTGATCCGGGTGCCGCCCGGAACGCGGCGTACGACCGCGGGCGCCTGCGGGTCGGGGAAGGCGCCGTGGAGCGCGGCGTCGGAATAGAACTCGCGGATCATCGCGATCGCTGCCTCGGTGTTGCCATGCGGCAGGCGCCGTCCGCGCGCGACCGGCTCGAACGCCAGCTCGTGGCAGCGGGCGCAATGGAGTTCCTGGGTGATCGGCGCCATCAAGTAGCCGCCGGGCGCCATCTGGTGGCACGAGTCGCAGTCGAGCGGCTCGAGCCCGTCCGGGCCGCGAATGCCCCCTGGCCGCAGGTGCTTGTCGTGCGGGAAGGTTAGGCCCGAATTCTCGCGCGGCCTGGGCGTCGCCGCCAGGCTGACGCGGTCGAACTTGCGCGCCAGCGGATCGGCGACCACGGTCGGCCGGAACTCCGGATGGTCTTTCAGGAAATCGCTCGCGGCCAGCAGCTGCGACGCCGGCGCCTTCTCGCGGAAGGGGCCATGGCAGTCGCTGCACAGCTTCTGGTCCATCCGCGTCACCGCCAGCGCGCCGTTGTGCTCCTTGTGGCACGCTTCGCACTGCACCGTCAGCTCGGCGAACTTGAACTTCACCGGATCCGCGTGGTGCTGGATGGTCTCGTGGCACGCGACGCAGGTCTCGTCCTTGACGAACGCGAAGGCCTCGGTGTGGCAGCGGTTGCACTGCTGCGCGATCGGCTTGTGCGCGTTCGAAATCTCGCCCGAGTTCCACATCATGTCCGGGCGCCAGGACTGCGAGCGGTTGAGATCGGTATCGGGCTGGCGCGCCGGATTGAAGAAGGCGGCGACCGGCCAGATCAGGAACAGCGCCAGCGTCACCAGCGCCGCGGCCCACGACAGGCGGCGACGGCTGACGATCGGCCCGCCGATCGTGAACTTGCTGCGCCCCATCAGCCGCGACAGGTCGTCGCCCATCGCGCGCGCGAGCTCGACCGTCACCGCCGCGGCGTGGCCGGGCGGCGGCTCGACCAGGGTCGCGTCGTAGGGACCGATGCCGATGACGTCGCCGAGCTTGAGGACCGAGTTGCCGACGATGCGCCCGTTCACGGTCACGTCGGCGCCGGTGATGCCCTCGACGAACACGCCGTTGGCGCGCACCTCGATCGCGGCCTGGTAGAGCGGAACGCGCGGATCGTTGAGGTAGGCCTCGTTGTCGGCGCTGCGGCCGAAGCGCGCGCGATCGCCGTCGACCGTCACGTCGCGATGCGCGACGCCGCCGCTCTTCTTGCGCGTGACAAAGCGTACGAGGATGGTCACGGCTACCTACCAGTAAAAGAAGACGGAGACGACATGGGCGGTCAGCGACGCCAGCAGCCCGAAGGTCAGCGGCACGTGGAACATCAGCCAGATGTCCATCTTCGCTTTGAAGCTGAGGTCCCGCCGCACGCGATCGGCCAGTTCCGTCTTGCGCGCCAGCAACGCCAAGAGCGCGCGGCCCCGCTCCGCCTCCGATACCGGCAGTCCGAGCGTCAGCTCGCCGACCCGCTTCAACGCCGCGTGCGACGGGCAGTTGGGATCGCGCCCGGACAGCATCCGCCGGGTCGAGCCGCCGAAGGCGAGCTTCTCCTGCGCCGCCATGACCGCGCTGTGGATGTCGTCGCCCAGCGTCGCGCTGATCTCGCGCGCCTTCAGGTCGAGTTCGGCGATCTGCGTCAGGATCTCGCGCAGCGTCTGGCCGCGGCGGTTGTCGGTCATCCGCTGCGGGTAGCGCAGGTAGGCGTAGACGCCGAAGATGCCGCTGGCGATCACCAGGCACATCAGCGTGTAGGCCAGCGTGTGGACGTTCCAGCCGAACTGGAAACCGGTATGCAGCGTTGCCACGACGATCAGGCCGAGGCCCAGGTAGACATGGGCCGACAGCCAGTCCTCGAGCTGCATCTTGCCCTTGCCGTAGCGCCGCTTGCGCACCCCGAACCAGGCCAGCCAGATGATCAGCCCCAGGCCCAGCGTGCCCAGCGCGTAGCCCAGCGCCGTGCCGCCGTTGGGCGGGCCGACGTTGGGCTGGTGCAAGGCATAGGCCAGCACCACCACCAGCATCATCCAGGCGCTGAGCTTCAGGTACTTGAAGCCACGGAATTCCAGAATTGATTCATGCATACCGACTCACCCAGACCTCGCCCGTGCCTCACCGCTTGTCCGCAACCGCCCGCCGGCTATTGCGCCACGTTGTTGGTGAGCGAGAAGAATTGCTCGGGGCTGACGCGGATCGCCGCCCCCGTCGGGCACGACCGCACGCAGGCGGCCCCGCCCTCCACGTCCTTGCACATGTCGCACTTGACCGCGAGCTTCTTGCCCTGGTGCGAGTCGTGCACCGCCTTCTTGTCCTCGCCCGGGCCGTAGCCGAGGCCGAACAGCAGCCAGGACAGGAGCCCGGGCTTCGGCGGCGCCTGGTAGCTCATGTGGATCACGCCGTAGGGGCAATTGCGCTCGCAATTGCCGCAGCCGATGCAGGTCTGCTCGTCGATGTAGACCTCGCCGTCCTTGGTCTTGTGCAAGGCGTCGGGCGGGCAGTCGGCCATGCAGTGCGGATGCTCGCAGTGCCGGCACGAGGTCGGCACGTGGATCGAGGCGTAGGTCGGCCCGGCCTCGCGGTCGAGCCGCGAGATGCCGCCATGCGTCTCGGCGCAGGCCTTCTCGCAATTGTCGCAGCGCACGCAGAGCGACTCGTCGATCAGCAGCATGTCGGCGGCTTCCTTGCCGCCGGCCTGGACCAGGAACTGGATCAGGTTGCCCGTCTCCGGCCGCGCCGCCATGTCCTCGGTCTGGGTGATGATCGCCCCGATGCGCTTCTCGATCCGGTGGCGCAGGTCGGGCATGTGGTCGAGCAGCAGGCGGAAGCTGGCGCCGTCGATCCACACCGTCTCGGTCTCGGTCGCCGCCTTGACCGTCGCGGCGCGCGGCATGTCGCGCACCAGCGCCATCTCGCCGACATAGTGCCCCGCCGGCACGTAGCTCATGACGATCTCTTTGTCGCCGATCCGGCGCGACACGGTGCAGCTTCCGGTGCGCAGCAGGAACACGCCGTCGCCCGGGTCGCCCTCGCGGAACAGCGTCTCGTTGGCCTTGAAGCTGCGCAGCTTCGCGGTCTTCAGCACCGAGTTCATGTCCTCGGTCGACAGGCTCGGCGCCAGGTAGCTGCGGATCTGGCGCTCGACCGCCGCGCGGTCGATCGACTCACGCACCTTGGGCGAGGACTTGATCAGCTTGATCATCTCGCGCCGGGCGGTCTCGATCAGGACGCAGGGGCTGTGCGCGACGACCGTGGCCGAGCGGCGGCGCCCGGAGATCAGGCCCATTTCGCCAAAGAACGCGCCGGGCCCCAGGATCACGTCGTCGTCGCGGTCCTCCGGATCGACCTGGATGGCGACCTGGCCCTCGAACACGGTGAAGAAGGTGTTGGTGAACTCGTTGCGCTCGAAGACCACCTCGCCGTCTTTCAGCGCGCGCACCTCGCTGCCGAGCAGCACTTCGCGCAGCTGCAGGATGGTCAGGCCCGAGAACACGGGGATGGTCTTCTGGATCGCCGCGAGCAGCTCGTCGACCGTGTAGCGATTCAGCAGCGACTTGAACTTCTCTTCCAGGAGCGGCTCGTCGGCCGGCTTGACCTTGTTGCCCTGGATGAACTCGATGACCTCGTAGCCCTGGTTCATCGCCTGCTTGATCAGCGGGTAGCCCGCCAGCGCGCCGATGACGTAGATGCCCGGGACGTTCGATTCATAGGTCGGGCTCAGCTCCGGCAGCGCGGTCGGGTCCTTGCTGGGGAACTGGATGCCGCAGCTCTCGACGAACGCGCGCGGCGCCAGCGCACCCAGCCGCGCGATAATGCGGTCGCACACCACCTCGGCTTCGCCATCCGCGGTCTTCAGGATGTGCTTTATGCGGTCGCCCGCCGGCTCCAGGCGCACCGGCGCGGCGCTGTACATGCACTCCAGCACGCCCTTCTCGATCGACTTGGTGATCAGGTCGAGATTACCCTGCTTGGCGCGCGCGAATTCGGCCGAGCGGTTGACGATGATGACCTTGTTCTGCTTGGCGAGCGCGACCGCGTTCTCGATCGCCGCGTCGCCGGCGCCGACGACCATGATGGTCTCGTCCGAGTACTCGTCGGGGTCGTCGAGCTGGTACTGGACCCTGGGGTGGTTGTCCGAGCCGGGAATGCCGAGCTTGCGCAGGTTGCCCTGCAGCCCGATCGCCAGCACCACGTTCTCGGCCTTGACCTTCTCGCCGCTGCCGACGGTCAGCTCGAAGGCGCCCTGCTTGCCGGTGATCTTGGTCACCTCGGCGTTGAACTTTACGTTGACCTTGAGCTCGGCCGTCTGGCGGTCCCAGGTGCCCAGGATGTCCTCGCGGATGCCCAACTTGAAGTCCATCGGGCTGCGCAAGGGCAGGATGTCGGGCGTCGCCATGACCAGCTTGCCCTTCTGATACTTGTAGATCGTATCGGAAAGGTGGTCGGTCTTCTCGAACAGGATGTGGGACATGCCGTTCTGGGCAGCCCGGCCGCCGGCGCTC
>JAEULC010000026.1 GCA_016792605.1 Rhodospirillales bacterium | reverse complement strand
TGTCGCGAAGGTGCAACTGCTCGGCACCCAGGACGAGAAGATCTACCTCGATTTCTCCACCCAGCGGCTGGCGAGCCTCGGCCTGCGGCCCGAGCAGATCAAGGCGGCGCTGGCCGAGCAGAATGCCGTCGTCCCCACCGGGGAGATCGTGACGTCCAAGGAAAAGATCATCCTGGACGTCAGCGGCGCGTTTTCGTCCGAAGCGAGCCTGCGCGCCATCAACCTGCGGGCGAACGAGCGCTTCTACCGGCTCGACGACATCGCCACGATCCGGCGTGGCTACGCCGACCCGCCGCAGAAGATGTTCCGCTTCAATGGCGAGCCGGCGATCGGCGTGGCCGTCTCGATGGCCGCCGGCGGCAACGTGCTCGAGCTCGGCGAGAAGCTGCGGGAGACCGCGAGGCGCCTGGAAGCGTCGCTGCCGGTCGGGCTGGACATCCACCTCGTCGCCGACCAGCCGGTGGTCGTCAACCAGGCGGTCCACGGCTTCGTCAAGACGCTGGTCGAGGCGATCGTCATCGTGCTGGGCGTCAGCTTCCTCAGCCTCGGCGTGCGCGCCGGGCTGGTGGTCGCCACCAGCGTGCCGCTGGTGCTGGCCATCGTGTTCGTGTGCATGGAGCTGATGGGCATCACCCTGCAGCGCATCTCGCTCGGCGCGCTGATCATCGCGCTTGGGCTGCTGGTCGACGACGCGATGATCACCATCGAGATGATGGTGGCGAAGCTCGAGGAGGGCCACGGCATCCTGAAGGCGGCCACCGCCGCCTATACGCTCACCGCCTTCCCCATGCTGACCGGCACGCTGGTGACGGTCGCCGGCTTCGTGCCGATCGGCTTCGCGGCCAGCAATGCCGGCGAGTACTGCCGCACGCTCTTCCAGGTCCTCGGCCTGGCGCTGGTGGCCTCCTGGTTCGTCGCCGTGATCTTCTCGCCGCTCATCGGCGTGTGGATCCTGCCCAAGGAGATCAAGAAGAAGCCCGGCGCCGGCGGGCATGGCGGCGGTCGGCTGGAGGCGATGTTCCGGCCGGTGCTGATCCTGGCGATGCGCGGGAAGTGGTTCACCATCATCGTTTCCGTCGCGCTGTTCGGCGCCTCCCTCTACGGCTACCGGTTCGTGCAGCAGCAGTTCTTCCCGGCCTCCGACCGCCCGGAAGTGCTGGTCGAGCTGACTCTGCCCAAGGGCGCGTCGATCTGGGCGTCCGACGCCGAGGCGAAGAAGCTCGAGGCCATCCTGAAGGAGGCGCCCGAGGTCGACCACTTCAGCATGTATGTCGGCGGCGGCGCGATCCGCTTCTACCTGCCGCTCGACGTGCAGCTCGACAACGACTTCTTCGCCCAGGCGGTCATCGTCACCAAGGGCATCGCCGAGCGCGACCGCCTGATCAAGAAGCTCGAGAAGGATTTTGCCGAGGGATTCGACGAGGTGCTGGTGCGGATCCATCCGCTGGAGGTCGGCCCGCCGGTCGGATGGCCGATCCAGCTGCGCGTCAGCGGCAAGACGCCGGAGGAGGCGCGACGCATCGCCGATGACGTTGGCGGCATCATCCGCGGCTATCGCGGCGCGCATTCCGTGAACTTCGACTGGTACGAGCGCAGCAAGTCCGTGCGGATCGACATCGACCAGGATCGCGCCCGCGAGCTGGGCGTCAGCTCGGAGCAGATGGCGCGCGTCATCAATACCGTCATGACCGGGCAGACCTTCACCCAGCTGCGGGATTCGATCTACCTGATCGACATCGTCGCGCGCGGCGACGCGGCGGAGCGCCAGGAGATCCAGACCGTCCGCGACCTGCAGTTCCTCACCCGCGACGGCCGCAGCGTGCCCCTGCTGGCCTTCGCCCGCGTCGCCTACGACTTCGACGAAAGCTATGTGTGGCGCCGCGCCCTGCTGCCGACGATCACCGTCCAGGCCGACCTGGCGCCGGGCGTCCAGGCGGCGACGGCGCTTCGCGACATGGAACCGCAACTGGCCAAGCTTCGCGCCGCGCTGCCGGTCGGCGCCCGGATCGAGGTCGGCGGCGCTGTCGAGAAGAGCATCCAGAGCAACGCCTCGATCGTGGCGGTGTTCCCGGTGATGATCTTCCTGATCCTCACCTTGCTCATGTTCCAGCTGCAGAGCATGCAGCTGATGCTGCTGGTCGTCAGCGTCGCGCCGCTCGGCCTGATCGGCGTGGTGGGCGCGATGGTGCCGACTGGGGCGCCGATGGGCTTCGTCGCCACGCTCGGCGTCATCTCGCTGATCGGCATGATCATCCGCAACTCGGTCATCCTGGTCGACCAGATCGAGCTGGACAAGGCGAAGGGGCTGCACCCCTGGAACGCGGTGATCGACGCGACCGTCCACCGGTTCCGGCCGATCTACCTGACAGCGCTGGCCGCGACGCTCGGCATGGTGCCGATCGCGCGCGAGGTGTTCTGGGGACCGATGGCCTATGCGGTGATCGGCGGCCTCCTGGGCGCAACGGTGCTGACGCTGCTGTTCCTGCCGGCGCTCTATGTCGCCTGGTTCCGGATCAAGGAGCCGACGGAAGACGCCGCGCCGGAGGCCGGCCACCAGGGCGCACCGTCGCCCAGCCCCGCAGGGTGACGCCGCCGGACAACATCGGGAGTACGGGAAATGTCCAAGATTCGTTCGCCGCTTTTCGCCGCCCTGGCGGTTTGCGCCGCCGCCATCGCCGCGCCCGCCGCCGCCCAGGACGCAAAGACCGACATCCGCAAGATCCCCTGCAGCGACATCGACAAGTGGGAGGACGCCGACCGCGTGGCCGCGATCTTCTTCTTCTACGGCTTCCACGCCGCGAAGATGGACATCTACGAGGTGACGCCGGCCAATCTCGAGCGCAACGTGCGCAACATCGTGGAGTTCTGCGGCAAGAACCCCGCCATGCCGCTCTACGAGGCGACGCCCAAGGCGTTCCAGCGATGACCGCCCGACGCATCGCCCTGGTTGTCGCCGCGGCGCTGGCCGCGATCGCCGCCCCGGAGGCCCAGGCGCAATACGGCACGCCGACCTGCCAGCAGCCGGGCGGGCAGCAGCTTCCGGGCTGCGGCGGCACGTACCAGCCGAGCCCCCAGGGCGAGGTCTTCCGCGGCGCCGCCCGCGGGGCGGCGCGCGGCGCGGTCATCGGCTCGATCTCCGGCAATGCCGGCCGCGGCGCGGCGATCGGCGCGGCGACCGGCGGCGTATTCGCGGCGGGCCGCCGCGCTGCGTACCGCTAGCCGGACCGACGATGCCCGGAAGCGATCTTCCGCCGCTTGGCGAGCGACCCGCACCCGCAACCGGGCGATCCCCGCATCGCGTGCCGGGCCTCCTCGGCATTCTGCTGCTCGCCGCGACCGTGGCGGCCTGCGGCACGATCGGCGCGTCGTCCGTCACGCGCGACCGCACCGACTACACCGAGGCGATCTCCACGTCGTGGAAGGAGCAGACGCTCGGCAACATCATGCGGCTGCGCTACGGCGACGCGCCGGTGTTTCTCGACGTATCCTCGCTGATCAGCCAGTACCAGCTCGAGGGCGCGGTCAACGCCTCGGGCACCGTCTTCCCCGGGTCCGGTCCGAACGCGGTGACGATGGGCGCCGCCGGCCGCTATATCGACCGGCCGACCGTCACCTACACGCCCGTCCAGGGCGACAAGTTCACCAAGAGCCTGCTGCGCCCGATTCCGCCCGCCGCGCTGTTCCAGCTCGTCCAGGCCGGCTACCCGATCGACCTCGTGTTCCAGCTCACCGTCCGCGCGGTGAACGAGGTCTACAACAAGTCCGAACGCGCGATGATGAAGCGCGAGGCCGATCCCGCGTTCTACGCGGTGCTCGACGCGCTGCGCCGGATCCAGCAGTCGGAATCGGTGGGCTTCCGGGTCGAGCGGCGCGGCGCCGACGATTCCGCCCTGATCCTGTTCCGCAAGGCCGCGTCTCCCGCCGTGGCGGCGGACCAGAAATTCGTTCGCGACACCCTCAACCTCGACCCCACCGCGACCGACATCACGCTGACCTTCGGCGCCATCCAGCGCAGCAACCGCGAAGTGGCGATGCTGTCGCGCTCGATGCTCGAGATCCTGCTCGAGATCGGCGCCAGTGCCTCCGTGCCCGCTGACCATGTCAAGGACGGACGGGCGCCGCCCAACCCGGCCGTGGCGGCGGCCGGCAACCCGCGCGACCAGCCGCTGGTGCGGATCCAGTCGGGCCTCGAGCGCCCGGAAACGTCCTTCGCCGCCACCCGCTACCGCGACCGCTGGTTCTGGATCGACGACCGCGACCTGCGGTCGAAGAGCATCTTCACCTTCCTCATGATGCTTTTCTCCCTGTCCGAGACCGGTGTCGCGCAACAGGCGCCGGTCATCACCATCCCGGTGAACTGACGCCATGCACGCGGTCGAGTTCACCTACCGCTACAGCGCAGCGAGCACGGACCGCCGGCCGCACCCGGGCGATGCCGCCGCGGCCCAGGCGCGGCTGGAGGAAGGCAACCGCCAGTTCGCCCTGGCGTTCGATCCGGCCAACGCCGCCGC
>JAEULC010000003.1 GCA_016792605.1 Rhodospirillales bacterium | reverse complement strand
CCGCGATCGCATTCAGGCGCCTGACCGCGCCGCCGTAGTTGTTCTCGTAGTGGCTGACGATCAGCCGCTCCGACAGGCCGTCGAGTTCGGCCGGCGTCAAGTCTAGGGGAGCGATGGCGTAGGTCATGGGCGTCTCCGTTCAGGCGCGCCAGAAGGGCTTGGCAATTTCGCGATCCACCTGCGCCGTCGTCAGGCCGACATCGCGCCGCAACGCGCCGTCCAGATCGGCCAGCGCCCGGCGCTGGCGGATGCGGTTCGTCCACAGCAGCAGGAGCCCGATGGGACCGCAGCGGCGGTCGAGGGGGCCTCGAACGAACTGGCCGCCAAACCCGGCCGGAAGGCGATCGATCGACATGGTCGTCTCTCCTTGTCCAAGGCTATGCCCGCCAGAACGGCTTGGCCGCTTCGGCGCGAACAATGTCCGGGTCGAACCCCAGGTCGAGCATCGTGCGCTCGCCCAGGGCCGCGACGTCGGCCAGGCGCCGGCGGCGCCGCCGCCGCCGCACCCACAGGCTCATCACCAGCAGGCCGTGCAGCGTGGCGGGCCGAGGGGACCGATGAACGGGGGTGCGGTGCGGGTTCATGGCAGCTCGCCATCACGCCTGTTTCCGATTATTGATACATATGTTCTATATTCTAATCAACACGATGATGCAACTGTTTCTTTTCATCAGCGCAACTGCTATAAAGCCACCATGGCCGATGACGCTCCCTCCTGGTTGATGCTGCTGCACAACATCCCGCCCAAGCCCGCCTATTTCCGGGTCAAGATCTGGCGGCGATTGCAAGGGCTTGGCGCGGTCGCCGTGAAGAACGCGGCCTATGTCCTGCCGCGCAATGAGCAGGCCCTGGAGGACTTGAGCTGGGTCTGCCGCGCGATCGAGGAAGGCGGCGGCGAGGCGGTGCTGTGCGAGGCCCGGTTCATCGACGGGCTGGACGAAGCCGGCCTGCGCGCCCTGTTCGATGCGGCGCGCGACGGGGACTACGCCGCGATCGCCGAGGAGGCCCGGACCCTGGCCGAGGCGTCGGCGGAGGACGAGGCCGAGGCGGGGTTGCGCCGCCTGCGCCGGCGCTTCGACCAGGTCGCGGCGATCGACTTTTTCCAGGCCGAGGGACGCGCCGCGGCGGACGCCGCGCTGGCGGGATTGGAGGGACGCATGAAACGCCGACAGGCAGGGCCCGCCGCTGCACCGGGCAAGGCGGGCGACAAGCCGGCCGGGCGCGTCTGGGTGACGCGCGCCAGCGTCTATGTCGACCGCATCGCCAGCGCCTGGCTGATCCGGCGCTTCGTCGACCCCAAGGCGCGGTTCAAGTTCGTCGCCGAGCGGTCCTACCTGCCGAACCCGGACGAGCTGCGCTTCGACATGTACGACGCCGAGTTCACCCACGAGGGGGACTTGTGCACCTTCGAGGTGCTGCGCCAGCGCTTCGCCCCGGCCGACCCCGCCCTGGCGCAGCTGGCCGAGATCGTGCATGACATTGACCTGAAGGATGGCAAGTTCCAGCGCGCCGAGGCGGGCGGCCTGGCCCAGATGATGACCGGGATCTGCGCCGCCACGAACGACGACGACGAGCGGCTGAAGCGCGGCGCCGAGCTGTGCGAGACGCTCTACCGGTCGTTCGGCGGCGGCGCCTTGCCCAGGGGCACGAAGAGGTAGCGATGCTGACGGTCAAGGAAGAGACGCCGCGCCAGCCGGAGGTCGAGGAGATGATCCGCCAAGCAGATGCCTTTGCCGAGGCGCTGTACCCGCCCGAATCCCGCTACCCGTTCGACATCGAGGCCCTGTCCCAGCCCAAGGTGCGGTTCTTCGTCGCCCGGCTCAGCGGCAAGGCGGTGGGCTGCGGCGCTCTGGTGATGGGCAAGGAAGGCAAGGCCGAGATCAAGCGCATGTTCGTGTCGCAGAAGGCGCGCGGCCACGGCGTCGGCCGCGTGATCCTGGAGGAGATCGAGGCCGTCGCGCGCGAGAAGGGCGTGAACCGCATCCGGCTCGAGACCGGCACGTCGAGCCACGCGGCCTTGAGCCTCTACCGCAGTTGCGGCTACCGCGTGCGCGGCCCCTTCGGCGCCTACCAAGCCGACCAGTGGACCGTGTTCATGGAGAAGAAGCTCGCGGCGGGGTGAGCCCTGGGCAGGTTGCGCGTCGCCTCGGCCCGTGCCACCTTCCCGCGCCAATGTAAGGCCCACGCCGCATGTTCGTCTTTCATCATCGCCACGCCGCCAATGTCTACGCCTCGGGCGGGATCGAGCGCGCGCATCTCATTCGCAGCGACAGCGCGAAGCTGCGCGAGCTTCTGTCGCGGCCGGACGCGCGCGTCGTGCCGGTCTGGCGCTCGCGCAACCTGGTGGTCGAGGACGGCAAGACGCCGCAGCCCGGCTTCCTGACGGTCGAGCAGTTCCAGCAGCTCTTCGCCGAGATCGCGCTCGACCCCGAGGGCAGCGCGATCCTGCTCGGCTTCGCCGAGGACAAGCCCTATTTCGCCATCGACCTCTCGCTGCTCGCCGAGCCGGAAATCCAGGCGCGCATCGCCGGATTGCAGACAAGTGGGCCGCCAAGGTTTGCCGACCTGCGCGACGTCGGGCCGCTGATCGGGCACCAGCCCGGCGCGATCCTGGCCTATGCGCGCGGCCTGACCTTCTGGCACGAGCGCCACAAGTTCTGCGGCGTCTGCGGGTCGCCGACGCAGGCGACCGAGGCCGGCCATGTCCGCCGCTGCACCAACGAGGCCTGCAAGGCGCAGCATTTCCCGCGCACCGATCCCGCGGTCATCATGCTGGTGACGGACGGCGACCGCGTGCTCCTGGGCCGGCAGAAGATCTGGCCGCCGGGCCAGCACTCGATCCTGGCCGGCTTCGTCGAGCCCGGCGAAAGCCTGGAGGACGCCGTCGCGCGCGAGGTCGAGGAGGAAGTCGGCCTGAAGGTGCGCGACATCCGCTACCAGTCCTCGCAGCCCTGGCCGTTTCCAGCCTCGATCATGCTGGGCTTCACCTGCGTGGCCGATCCGGTGGAGCCGAAGGTCAACACCGACGAGCTGGAATCGGCGCGCTGGTTCACGCGCGCGGAAATCGCCAACTGCCCCGAGAACGACACGTTCCGCCTGCCGCGCCGCGTCTCGATCTCGCGCCGCCTGATCGAGGACTGGGCGAAGGGCGCCTGACGCTCAGTCGCCCGAGCCTTTTCTCTGGCGCATCGGGTGCTGCGGGTAGACGCCGAGGATACGGACCTCGCGCGAGAAGAAGCTGAGTTCCTCGAGCGCCAGGCGCACGGAGGTATGCTCAGGATGCCCCTCGATGTCGGAGTAGAACTGCGTCGCGAAGAAATTGCCGCCGAGCATGTAGCTCTCGAGCTTGGTCATGTTGACGCCGTTGGTGGCGAAGCCGCCCATCGCCTTGTAGAGCGCGGCCGGCACGTTGCGCACGCGGAAGACGAAGGTGGTGACGACCGGCGTCGACGGGTCGGGGTTGATCGGCTCCTTGGTCATGATCAGGAACCGGGTCGTGTTGTGTTCGGCGTCCTCGATATTCGCGCGCAGCGACTGTAGCCCGTAGAGCTCGCCGGCCAGCGACGAGGCGATCGCGGCCACCGACTTGTCGCCCTTCTTCGCGATCTCCGCAGCACAACCCGCCGTGTCGACGCCGACGACCGCCTGCACGCCCAGCTCGCGGATCAGGTCGCGGCACTGGCCCAGCGCGTGGACATGGCTGGTGACGGTCTTGATGTCCGACAGCTTGGCGCCGGGCACGGCGAGCAGGTGATGCTCCACGCGCTGGAAATGCTCGGCGATGATGTGCAGTCGCGAATCCGGCAGCAGGTGGTAGATGTCGGCGACGCGGCCGGCGACCGAGTTCTCGACCGGAATCATCGCCAGCCGCGCGCGGTCTTCCTGCACCGCCGCGAAGGTCTCGGCGAAGTCGCGGCACGGCAGGGTCGTCATGGCCGGGAAAACGGTGCGGCAGGCGAGGTCGGAATAGGCGCCGGGTGCGCCCTGGAACGCGATCATGTTCTCAGCGGTCATCGTGTGGCCGATCGGCAGGAGGAAGAAGTCATTGCGGCGCCAGCATTTTGCGCGCGCGCTCAAGGTCGGCGGGAGTATCGACACCGAGCGGGACAGTGTCAACCAACACGGCGTCGATGCGCATGCCGTTCTCCAGCGCGCGCAGCTGCTCCAGGCTCTCGCGGACCTCCAGCACGCCGGGCTGTAGGCGCCGGTAGCGTTCGAGCGCCGCGCGGCGGTAGGAGTAGAGGCCGATGTGATGGTAGTGCGGCCCCTCGCGCGCCGGCGCGGTGACGCGGGTGAAATAGAGGGCGCGCGCAATCGTCTCGCCGGGGCGAAAGCCCGCGACGCACTTGACCACGTTGGGGTTGGTGCGCTCGTCCTCCAGCTTGATCTCGGCCACCAGCGTCGCGATGTCGACCTGGGGATCGGCCAGCGGCAGCAGCGAATCCCGTATGATCCGGGGATCGATCGTCGGCAGGTCGCCCTGCACGTTGACCACGGTATCGTACCGGCCGTCGGGGTCGACCTTCGCCAGGGCCTCGCCGATTCGGTCGGTGCCGCGCTGGTGGTCGGGATCCGTGAGGATGGCGCGGCCGCCGGCGCGCGCGATCGCGTCGACGATCTCCTGCTCGGCCGCGGCCACCAGCACCGGGCCGACCCCGGCCTCCATGGCGCGGCGCCAGACATGGACGATCATCGGCTCGCCGTGGATATCGGCCAGCGGCTTGCCCGGCAGCCGGGTCGAGGCCATGCGGGCGGGGATCAGGACGATCGGGTTGAGTCGGGTCTGGACCATGGGGCGGCACCATAGCGGGGCTGTAGGGGCAGGAAAAGCCTATGGAATCGGCCGGCTAGGGGTGGTTGCCCCTAATTTTTACCCGGTATTGCCATGGTGCGGCGCGGGAGAGTAAAGTCGCCGCGTTTTCCGGCGCCTACGGGTGATGGCGCCTCTTGGGAGAGCTAGGGCTGATGGCCACGCATACCTCGGGTTCCGATCCACTATTGATGAACAAGATCGCCGGCGCAGTGCTGTTCGCCGGCCTGATCGCCATGGCCAGCGGCTTCGTGGCCGAGTTGCTGGTGCATCCCAAGATGCTGAAAGAGAACGTCTATGTCGTCGCGGTGCCGGAGGCCGCCGGTGCGGCCGCCGCGGGCGGCGCGCCGAAGGAGATCGAGCCGGTCGCGCCGCTGCTGGCCAGCGCCGACGTGGCCAAGGGCGAGGCCGCCGCGAAGAAATGCGCGGCCTGCCACAGCTTCGACAAGGGCGGCGCCAACAAGGTCGGCCCGAACCTGTTCAACGTGGTCGGCGGCCACCGCGCCCACAGCGCGACGTTCAGCTACTCCAACACCCTGGCCGCCATGAAGGACCAGAACTGGGACTACGAGGACCTGAACAAGTTCCTCGCGAATCCCAAGGCGGTCGTGCCGGCCACCAAGATGGCCTTCGCCGGCATCTCGAGCGCCAAGGAGCGCGCCGACGTGATCGCCTACCTGCGCTCGCTCAGCGACTCGCCGAAGCCGCTGCCTTGAGCCTGCCCGCCGCCGGCGCCGGCGTCGATCTCGCGCCGTTCGTCGACCTGGCCCATCGCCTGGCCGACGCCGCGGCATCGGTCGTTCGGCCGTATTTCCGCAGCGGCCTTGAGGTCATCGGCAAGCAGGACGCCTCGCCGGTCACCATCGCCGACCGCGACGCCGAGGCGGCGATGCGGGTGCTGATCGGCAAGGCCTACCCCGACCACGGCATCCTGGGCGAGGAGCACGGGCAGGAACGTACCGACGCCGAGTACGTCTGGGTGCTCGACCCGATCGATGGCACCAAGTCGTTCATTTCCGGCTTCCCGCTGTTCGGCACGCTGATCGCGCTGATGCATCGCGGCCGGTCGGTGCTGGGCATCATCGACCAGCCCATCCTGCGCGAGCGCTGGGTCGGCGTCGAGGGCCGCCCGACCACCTTCCTGGGCAAGCCGGCGCGCACCCGCGCCTGCACCGACCTGGCGGCGGCGACGCTCTACTCGACCGCGCCCGAAATGTTCCGGGGCGCCGACGCGCCGGGCTACGCCAAGCTGCGCGGGCAGGTGAAGCTGCCGCGCTTCGGCGGCGACTGCTATGCCTACGGCCAGCTCGCCAACGGCCATGTCGACATCGTGGTCGAGGCGCGGCTGCAGCCCTACGACTACCTGGCGATGGCGCCGATCATCGAGGGCGCGGGCGGTAGATGTACCGACTGGCAGGGCAAGGCGCTCGACATGGCCTCCGACGGCCGTGTCTGCGCCGTGGGCGACCCGCGGCTTCACAAGGATGTGCTGCGCGCCCTGGCCGGCTGAACCCGGTTGAAGGGCCGGGCGGCATCGGCCACAGTCCCGGGTCCCCGTTGGTGGAGATTCGCGCCATGCGCCCTGCCCTGATCGCCGCTGCCGCCCTGGCCTTCCTCGCCGCGTTGCCGGCAAGGGCCGACATGCCGGTGAACGGCCACGGCATCGCCATGCACGGCCAGCCCAAGTACAAGGCCGACTTCAAGCATTTCGACTACGTCAACCCGAAGGCACCGAAGGGCGGCGAGGTGAAGTACGGTGCCATCGGCGGCTTCGATTCGCTGAACCCGTTCATCGTCAAGGGCCGCCCGGCCGCCGGCATCGGATCGATCTACGACACGCTGATGGCGAGCGCGGCGGACGAGCCCTTCAGCCAGTATGGGCTGATCGCCGAGACCATCGAGACGCCGGCGGATCGTTCGTGGGTCGCCTTCACGCTCCGGCCGCAGGCGCGCTGGCACGACGGCAAGCCGATCACGCCCGAGGACGTGATCTTCACCTTCAACCTGCTGCGCGAGAAGGGCCGGCCGTTCTACCGGCTCTACTACGGCAATGTCGACCAGGTGACCAAGACCGGCGAGCGCACGGTCAAGTTCAGTTTCAAGCCGGGCGAGAACCGCGAGCTGCCATTGATCCTGGGCCAGCTCGTGGTGCTGCCGAAGCACTACTGGGAAGACAAGGACTTCGAGAAGAGCACGCTGGAGCCGCCGCTCGGCAGCGGCGCCTACAAGGTCGACAACATTGACCCGAACCGCTCGATCACGCTGCGCCACGCGCCGGACTACTGGGCCAAGGACATCCCGGTGAACGTGGGGCGCGAGAATTTCGAGGTCGTGCGCTACGAGTACTACCGCGACTCGACCATCGCGCTGGAGGCGTTCAAGGCGGGTGCCTTCGACCTGCGCCTGGAGAACTCGGCCAAGGACTGGGCCACCGCCTACGACATTCCCGCCTTCAAGGCCGGCGTCTTGAAGAAGGAGGCGCTGAAGAACCAGCGCACCCAGGGCATGCAGGGCTTTGCCTTCAATACGCGCCGGCCGTTCTTCGCCGACCCGAAGGTGCGCGAGGCGATCGCCTACGCCTTCGATTTCGAATGGTCGAACCGTACGCTGTTCTACGACCAGTATGCCCGCACCCGCAGCTACTTCATGAACTCGGAGCTCGAGGCCAAGGGTCTTCCTTCGCCCGAAGAGCTCAAGATTCTGGAGCCGCTGCGCGGCCAGATCCCCGATGAGGTCTTCACCAAGGAGTACAACCCGCCGAAGACCGACGGGTCGGGCAACATCCGCGAAGGCCTGCGCACGGCGCTGGGCCTCTTGAAGCAGGCGGGCTGGTCGGTCAAGGACGCCAAGCTGACCAACGACAAGACCGGCGAGAAGATGGCGTTCGAGATCCTGCTGGTAAGCCCGCAGTTCGAGCGCATCACCCTGCCGTTCACGGAGAACCTGAAGCGCCTGGGCATCGACGCGACCATCCGCACCCTGGTCGACACGGCGCAGTTCCAGAAGCGCTCGGACGAGTTCGACTTCGACATGGTCGTCGAGAGCTGGGGCCAGTCGGAATCGCCGGGCAACGAGCAGCGCGACTACTGGGGCAGCAGCGCGGCCGACCAGAAGGGCAGCCAGAACGCCGTGGGCATCAAGAACAAGGCGATCGACCAGCTGATCGAGCTCTTGATCGCCGCGCCCGACCGCGAGGCGCTGGTGACGCGCACCCGCGCGCTCGACCGCGTGCTGCAATGGGGCCACTGGGTCGTGCCCAACTTCCACACCAACGTCGACCGCGTCGCCTACTGGGACAAGTTCGCGCGGCCCGAGGTCACGCCGAAGCAGGGCGTGCAGTTCGACACCTGGTGGCTCGATGCCGGCAAGGCCGCCACCCTGGCCCAGCGCAAGGCGGCCGCCGGCAACTAGCGGAATTTCAGACCGTGTAGCGCGCCTGCATGACGGCGGTATCGTCCGCCGAGGGCGCGATCGCGAAGCCGAGCCGGCGGCACAAATCGAGCATGTTGACGTTCTCGGCCAGGATGTCGCCATGCACCTCGCCGATGCCGCGGCGCCTGGCATGGTCCAGCACGCGCTGCATCAGCACCATCCCCAGGCCCTTGCCGGCGACGTCGGTGCGCACGATGACCGCAAACTCGGCCCTGGCGTTGTCGGGATCGGCGGTCAGGCGCCCGACTCCGTAGAGCTCCTGCGGCCCGCCGCCTGTCGCCCCATCGGCGGGAGCTGCCAGCACGAAGGCCATCTCGCGGTCGTAGTCGATCTGGGTCAGCCGCGCCGCCATCATGTGGTCCAGCGCCTTCATCTGGTGGAAGAAGCGCAGGCGGATCGCCTCGGGGCTGAGCTTGCGGAAGGCATCGCGCAGCGCGGGCTCGTCCTCAGGCCGGATCGGGCGCAGCCGGTAGCGGCGCCCGTCGCGATCCTGCACGATCTCCTCAAGCTCCGCCGGATATGGCCGGATCGCCAGTCGGCGCGTGCCCGGCTGCGCGGGCTTCTTCACGCGCACGCGCGCATCCAGCGCCACCACCCCGTCGGCGTCGACCAGCAGCGGGTTGATGTCGAGCTCGGCGACATCGGCCAGGTCGATCGCGATTTGCGCCACGCGGATCATCGCCATCGCGGCGCCGTCGAGATCCGCGCCGGGCCGGCCACGATGCGGCTGCATCAGGCGCCAGATGCGGGTGCGCGACAGGGCTTCGCGCGCGAGCAGCAGGTTGAGCGGCGGCAGTGCCAGCGCCTTGTCGTCGGCGAGCTCCACTGCGGTGCCGCCCTGTCCCACCAGCACGACGGGCCCGAACTGGCGGTCGTCGACGATGCCGACGATCAGCTCATGCGCGCGCGGGCGGCTGACCATGGGCTGGACGGTGAAACCGTCGAGCCGCGCATTCGGCCGCTTGACGGCGATCGTCGCCAGCATCCGCTCGGCTGCCTGGCGCGCCGCCTCGGGCGTGGCGAGGTCGAGCGCGACGCCGCCGACATCGGTCTTGTGGGTGATGTCGCGCGAGCGGATCTTGATCGCGTAGGGCGCCTCGAGTCCCGCCGCCAGCGTCTCCACCTCCGCCGGGGTGGTTGCGATCAGCGTGGGGACCACCGGCACGCCATAGGCGGCGAGCAGCGCCTTGGCCTCGGCCTCGCCGAGCCATTCCGTGCCCTCGGCAAGCGCGCGGTCGACGATCGCGCGCGCCCTGGCAACGTCCGGGGCCAGCCCCAGCGCGAGGGTCGGCGGGGTCTGCATCATGGCGACCTGGTTGCGGCGGTACTCGACCAGCCGCATGAAGCCGCGCACCGCTTGGTCCGGCGTGTCGAAGGAGGCGATCCGCGCCGCGGACAGGCGACGGCGCCCGGCCTCGGCCGCCTCGCCTCCGACCCAGCTCGTCAGCACCGGCGGCGACAGCCGCTGCGCGTGGCGCCCCGTGGTCTTGACCACGGCCCGCGCCGCGTCCTCGGGCGCGCTGATCGCGGTCGGACAGTTCAGCACCAGCACCGCGTCGGCGTCGCGGTCCTGCAGCACCGCGTCGAGCGCCGCGGCGTAGCGCGCGCCGTCGGCATCGCCGATGATGTCGACCGGGTTGCCATGCGACCAGGTCTTGGGCAGCACGCCGTTCAGCCGCTCAATTGTCTGCGGCGACAGCTCGGCGAGGCGGCCCCCGGCGTCGGTGACGGCGTCGACTGCCATCACGCCAAGGCCGCCGCCATTGGTGATGATGGCGAGGCGGTCGCTCTCCTCCGGGTCCCCCGCCGGCGACTTCAAGAGCGCCAGAGTCTCGGCGGCGTCGAACAGGTCGCCAAGCTCGCGCACCCGCAGCATGCCGGCGCGACGGAAGGCGGCGTCGTAGACCGCGTCGAGCCCGGCAAGCGCGCCGGTATGCGACGCGGCGGCCTTGGCCCCCGCAGCGGCGCGGCCGGCCTTCACCACCACCACCGGCTTCACGCGCGCGGCGGCGCGGGCCGCCGACATGAACTTACGCGCATGGGTGATGCCCTCGACATACATCAGGATCGCGCGCGCGCCGGGATCGCGGCCGAGATAGTCGAGCAGGTCGCCGAAATCGACATCCGCCATGTCGCCCAGCGACACCAAGTGCGAAAAACCGATGCCGCGCTGGTGCGTCCAGTCGATCACGGCGGTCAGGATCGCGCCGGACTGGGTGATGAAGGCGAGGTCGCCGGGCCTGGCCGCCATGTGGGCGAAGGTCGCGTTCAGCCCGATGCCGGGCATCATCGCGCCGACGCAGTTCGGGCCGACGATCCGGACCAGGTTCGGCTTCGCCGCCTGCAGCACGGCCTGCTGGTCGACGCCCGCGGTGATGACGATGATGCCGCGCGTCCCGCGCCGCCCGAGGTCCTCCACCAGCCCCGGCACGGTCGCGGGCGGCGTCGCGATCACCGCCAGATCCGGCGCCTCGGGCAGAGCGGCGATGTCGGTCACCGTCGGCAGGCCGGCGATCGGCCCGGGCTTCGGGTTGACTGCGTGGATCGCGCCCTTGAAGCCGCCCTCGGCCAGGTTGCGGGCCATGACCTGGCCGACCGAGCCCGGCCGGTTGCTGGCGCCGATCAGCGCGACGCCGCGCGGCTGGAACAGCGCGGCGAGGTTGCGGGTGCTCATGCGGCCGCCGCCGCCATGCACGCCGACCGGAAGGCCGCCAAGGCCGCGTCGCCGAAGCAGCAGAAGGTCACCTGCTCGATCGCGTCGGTCGTGCCCAGCACCTCGGCGACCGTGCCGATCGCGACCTTGGCCGCGGCGTCGAGCGGGTATCCATAGACGCCGGTGGAAATCGCAGGGAAGGCCACACGCCTGAGGCCGTGCGCGATCGCCAGCGCCAGGCTGTTTCGATGGCACGCGGCAAGCAGGTCGGGCTCACCCTCGGTGCCGCCGCGCCAGACCGGGCCGACGGTATGGATGATGCGCTTGACCGGCAGGCGGTAGGCCTGGGTGATCACCGCCTGGCCCGTCGGGCAACCGCCGAAGCGGTTGAGTTCCTCCTGGAGCTCGGGCCCGGCGGCGCGATGAACGGCGCCGTCCACGCCGCCGCCCCGGAGCAATTGTGCATTGGCCGCGTTCACGATGACGTCCACGTCCATTCTGGTGATGTCGCCCGCGACCGCCAGAAGGCGGCCCGCAAGCGGATGCCTTGTGCCTTGTGCCGCCACGGCCCGCCTCCGCCCATGACCTAGGTCAAGGACGATACAGCATCCGCGGCAGGACGGAATGTCGTTGTCGGATGGGGGAAACGCTGAGGACGCTCAGCGCGGCAGGCGGCGCGCCACCGGGAACAGCACCGTGGCGGTGGTGCCGATGTCGGGCTGGCTGGCGAGGCTGACCGTCGCCTGGTGCAGCGCGGCGAACAGCTTGACCAGGTAGAGGCCCAGGCCCGTGCCCTCGTGCCGGCGGCTCAGCGAGCCGTCGATCTGGGCGAACCGCTCCATCGCCTTCGGAATGTCCGAGGGCTTCATGCCGATGCCCGTGTCCTTGACGACGATGGCGATGCCCTCGGGCAAATCCTCGGCTGCCACCGTCACCGCGCCGCCCGGCAGGGTGAACTTCACCGCGTTGGAGACGAGGTTCAGCAGCGTCTGCTTGATCAGGCGCGCATCGGCGAGGAGATAGGGCAGCGTCGCCGGAACCGCGCTGGTCACCCGCACCGAGCCGGCGGCGGCGCGGGTGTAGAGCTGCTGGTTCACCGCCTGGACGACCGCGCCGAGGTCGACCGCCTCCTCGTTCAGCGACAGCTTGCCCGATTCGATCTTCGAGATGTCGAGCACGTCGTTGACGATGTTGAGCAGGTGCCGGCCGCTCTCCAGGATGTCGCTGCAGTAGCTCATGTAGCGCTCGTTGCCGAGCGGCCCCAGCGTCTCGCCATGCATCAGCTCGGAGAAGCCGATGATGGCGTTAAGCGGCGTCCGCAGCTCGTGGCTCATGCTGGAGATGAACTCCGACATGCCGCGATTGGCCGATTCCGCGGCTTCTTTTTCCAGGCGCAGTTCCTGCTCGCGCGTGGCGATGCGGGTCGCGTCCAGGATCACGCCGTCCCACTGCACCGTACCGTCGGCCAGCCGCGTCGGGCGGGCGCGGGCATGGGTCCATTTGTGCTTGCCGTCGCGACTCGTGATCTCCAGCTCCACGTCCCACATCGACAAGGTGCGCGAGGCCTCGAGCAGCCGCTCGCGGAATCCCTCGCGGTAGCTGGCGGCATGGCACTGGAAGAGCGCGTTGGGGTCGGACAGGATCTCTTCCGGCGAGACGCCGTAGAGATCGCGCGCGCCCTCGCTGATATAGGTGTAGCGGACGTCGCCGTCCGGGCTGACCTGGCGCTGGTAGACCACGCCCGGCACGCTGGCGGCGAGCGAGGCGAAGCGGTTGGCGGCGGCGCGCAGCTGGCCGGTGTAGCGCCGACGCTCGACCGCGATCTTCACGACCGGCGCCAGGGTTCGCACAGCGCCTGCGACCGCGCGCGCAGGGCCGGACGCCGACACCCCGAGGACCGCGATGGCGGCGATGGTGCCACCGCTGCCGTCGCGGATCGCGCGGCACCAGATCGTGCGGGCCGCGGCGGGGCCGTCGCCCGAGGGTTGGTGAAGGATCTGGGCTTCGTCGCCGTCCTCCAGTCGATACAACGCGTCCAGCGCGGCGGCGATGCCCGCCTCCTGCGCCGGCCAGGACGTCTCCGGCGTGCCCGGCGCTGCCAGCACATGCAGCGGCCCGTCCTCGGCGAGACGCGCGGCGATGGTGCAGGTGGCGGGCGCGGCGGCGACGCCGATCAGCGCCGCCAGGTCGTGCAGGACCGCGGGCAGCTCGGCGCCGGCGCTGATCTGCTCGATCGCCTGCTGGCTGGCGCGCAGCAGCCTGAGCTCGGCCAGATCGGCCGCGCCGGGAGATCGATGATCGGCAAGGGGAGCCGCCGGCACGGGGCGATCTGCGAGCGGCGAGCGAAACATGGCCGTACCTGGCGTTAACGCAATGAAATAACGGCATATTCCTGCGCCGTGGCGCAAGTTTAGGCCGGCAAAACTTACCATCTCCTAAATGCGTTAGTATTTCCCGGCAGAACGGCCGTACCGGCGGGGCGGCCGAAGGGGAGAAGGCATGATGATCGACCGCGCGCTCGCCTGGGTCTTCCAGACCGACCCGTTCATGCCGCACGGCTTCTGCCTGCTGTGGCGCCCGGACCTGGTGTGGACGCATGTGCTGTCCGACGCCGCGATCGCGATCGCCTACTTCACCATCCCGCTGTTCCTGGTGACCCTGGCGCGGCGGCGGCAGGACCTGAAGTTCACCTGGCCGTTCTACCTGTTCGGCATCTTCATCCTGCTCTGCGGCACCACCCACGTCCTCAACATCGTCGCCTTCTGGGTGCCGATTTACGGGCTCGAGGCAGTGGTGAAGGCCGCCACCGGCCTCGCTTCGGTCGCCACCGCCATCGCCGTATGGCCGCTCCTGCCCAAGCTCCTGTCGCTGCCGAGCCATGACGAGCTGCACCGGCTGAACCAGGAGCTGGAAAACCGCGTCGCCGCGCGCACCGAGGAGGTCGAGCGCGGCAACGCGCAGCTCAAGGTGCTGCTGCAGGAGGTACATCACCGGGTCAAGAACAACCTGCAGGTCATCGCCTCGATGCTGCGGCTGCAGCAGCGCCATTTCGACGACGACGGCCTGCGCGAGGCGCTGGACCGCTCGATCGGCCGGGTGCAGGCGATGAGCCTGGTGCACGACATGCTCTACAGCCGTTCGGACCTGGCGCGGGTGAAGGCCGGGGACTACCTGCGCAAGCTGATCGAGTACATGCGCGGCGCCGACCCGCGCGCCGCGGCGGTCGAGATCGACGTGGCGGCCGACGACACCGCCCTGCCGGTCGACCAGTCCGTGCCGCTGGCCCTGATCGCCAACGAGATCATCACCAACGCGCTGAAGCACGCCTTCCCGGAGGGATCGTCGGGGCGGATCGAGGTCGAGGTCGCGACCGTGGACGGCAACGTGCGCTTCGCGGTGCGCGACGACGGCGTCGGCTCCCCAGCCGGCGACAAAGCGGGCGGCGGCTTCGGGCTGCGCATCGCCCAGGCCCTGGCAGGCCAGCTCGGCGGCAGGGCGGCGCTGGAGGCGCCGGCGCGCGGCACCAGCTTCCTGCTGGTCTTCCCGGCCCCGCCCGCGACCGACCCGGAGCCCGGCTTCGCCCGGCCCCGGCCCGATCCGACGGCGGCCGGCGCGATCCCCGCGCCCGCCTAGCCTGCCTTGCCCTCGCGCTTGTGGCGGGCGCGGCGGGACAGCATGTTCAGGCCTTCGATCAGCGCCGAGAACGCCATCGCCGCGTAGATGTAGCCCTTGGGCACATGGGCGCCGAAGCCCTCGGCGATCAGCGTCGTGCCGATCATCAGCAGGAAGCCCAGCGCCAGCATCACGATCGTCGGGTTGGCGTGGATGAAATTGGCGAGCGGGTTCGCCGCCACCAGCATCACCGCGACCGAGACCAGCACGGCGATGATCATGATCGGCACGTGCTCGGTCATGCCGACCGCGGTGATGATGCTGTCGATCGAGAACACGATGTCGAGCAGCAGGATCTGGCCGATCGCGGCGGTGAGGCCCAGCGATGCGGTCCTGCCGTCGAACATGTCGGGGCCGGGGTCGGGATCGACGTTGTGGTGGATCTCCTTGGTCGCCTTCCACACCAGGAACAGGCCGCCGGCGATCAGGATCAGGTCGCGCCACGAAAAGGCATGGCCGAGCAGCGTGAAGACCGGCGCCGTCAGCTTCACGATCATGGCCACCGTGGAGAGCAGCAGCAGCCGCATGACCAGCGCGGCGCCGATGCCGAGCTTGCGCGCCTTCTCGCGCTGCGCCTCGGGCAGCTTGTTCGACAGGATCGAGATGAAGATCAGGTTGTCGATACCGAGAACGACCTCCATGGCGATCAACGTGACCAGCGCCACCCAGGCGGCTGGGTCGGCGGCGAGAACGAGAAGGTCGGACATGGGGGTCTCCGGGCGGGGGGCGGTCGAACGGCCCTCTATACGCGCTGCCGCGGAGGGCGTCGATCCGGTCCCACCCTTATACTACCGCCCCGGCGCAATGCGGCGGTAGCTCAGTGCCTCGGCGATGTGCAGGCGCCCGACGCGGAAGGCGTCGTCGAGGTCGGCGAGCGTGCGCGCCACGCGCATGACGCGGTGGTAGCCGCGGGCCGAGAGCTTGAGCTTGTCGGCGGCCTTGTTGAGCAGGTCGCGCCCGTCCTTGTCGGGCCCGGCGACTTCCTCCAGCAGCGTGCCGTCGGCCTCGGCATTGGTCTGCAGACCGTAGCCCTCGTAGCGCCGGGCCTGGACCGCGCGGACCCTCGCGACACGCTGGGCGATCTCGGCCGAGCCTTCGGCGGCCGGCGGCAGGGCCAGGTCGGCGGCGGCGACGGCAGGCACGTCCACGTGCAGGTCGATGCGGTCGAACAGCGGGCCGGAAATCTTGGCCTGGTATTCCTGGGCGCATTTCGGCGCCCGCGCGCAGCCCAGCGCCGCGTCGTCCAGATGCCCGCAGCGGCACGGGTTCATGGCGGCGACGAGCTGGAACCGCGCGGGATAGGTGACATGCATGTTGGCGCGCGCGACCACGGCCTTGCCCGACTCCATCGGCTGGCGCAGCGCTTCCAGCGTCGGGCGTTGGAACTCGGGCAGCTCGTCGAGGAACAGCACGCCGCGATGGGCGAGCGACACCTCGCCCGGCCGGGCGCGCAGCCCGCCGCCGATCAGCGCCGGCAGCGAGGCGGAATGGTGCGGGTCGCGGTAGGGACGCCGGCGCGTGATGCGGCCGTTCTGCAGGCTACCGGCGACGGACTGCACCATCGACACTTCGAGCGCCTCGGCCGGCTGCAAGGGCGGCAGCAGGCCGGGCAGGCGCTGCGCCAGCATCGACTTGCCCGAGCCCGGCGGCCCGATCAAAAGCAGATTGTGCCCGCCGGCCGCCGCGACCTCGAGGGCGCGCTTGGCGGTCTCCTGGCCCTTGATGTCGCGCAGGTCGGGGATCGCCGCGTCGTCCTCGGCCAGCCTGGGCTGCGGGCGCGACAGAAGCTGCGATCCCTTGAAGTGGTTGATCAGCGCCAAGAGCGAGGGCGGCGCCAGCACGTCGATGTCGCCGGCCCAGGCCGCCTCGCCGCCGTTCGCCGCCGGGCAGATGATGCCGCGCTCGCGCGCGTTGGCGCCGATCGCCGTGGGCAGCACGCCCGCCACCGCCGTGATGCCGCCGTCCAGCGCCAGCTCGCCCAAGGCCGTGTAGCCGGCCAGTTCCTCCGGATCGAGCACGCCCATCGCGACCAGGAGGCCGATGGCGATCGGCAGGTCGAAATGCGAGCCTTCCTTGAGCACGTCCGCCGGCGACAGGTTGACCGTGAGGCGCTTGGCCGGCAACGCCAGGCCGATGGCCCCAAGGGCCGATCGTACCCGCTCGCGGCTCTCGGCCACGGCCTTGTCGGGCAGGCCCACGACGCTGAAGCCGACGATGCCCGGCGCGATCTGCACCTGCACGTCGATGTCCAGGACCTCGATGCCCTGGAACGCCACCGTCCACACCCGCGCGACCATTCGGCTCCCCCCGGCGCGCAGGCTACGACGACCAAGAATGGATTACCAGACCGCCGGCGCGTCATGATAAGTTGCCGCGATGGCAGACCTGTCCCGAATCTCCATCGAGCCCGGCAAGCGCGGTGGCCGGCCCTGCGTCCGGGGCTTGCGCATCACGGTTTATGACGTGCTGGGATGGCTTGCCAGCGGCATGAGCGAGGCCGAGATCCTCGCGGACCATCCTGATCTTGAACGCGAGGATATCCTCGCCTGCCTGCAATACGCCGCGGATCGCGAACGGCTGCTTGCGGCCGGCTGACGGTGCGGCTGCTATTCGATGAAAATCTGTCCTTTCGGCTGATCGGCGCGCTCGACAGCGAATTCCCGGGGTCGGTCCATGTTCGCTCCGCGGGCTTGGCGCGCGCCGGCGATATGGCGATCTGGCAGTACGCCCGGCAGCATGGGCTAGCGATCGTGACGCTGGATTCCGGCTTCCACGATATCAGCGTGCTCCACGGCGCCCCGCCAAAGATCGTCTGGCTACGCAGCCTGGATACGTGTCCACCCGCGCAATGCGCAACTTGCTGTCCGGACGCGCGGCGGAGATTCGTGCCTTCGGCGACGATCCGACGATTGCGTGCCTGGTATTGTACGCGCGCGCCTAGCTGGCCGAACAAACGACCTTGCCTTTGCGTGGCAACCTGCTGGAATGCGCCGGGCAACCGGGAGACATCGGCATGACGACCGTACGGGTGGGCTTGGTGCAGATGGCGCTGAAGGCGCCGACCTCGGCGCCGGTGGCGGCGATCCGCGACGCGATGCTGGCGGCGCATGTCGCCAAGGTCGACGAGGCCGCCGCCAAGGGCGTGCAGGTCATCTGCTTCCAGGAAGTCTTCAACCAGCCCTATTTCTGCCCGGTCAACGATCCGAAATGGTTCGGCGCCGCCGAGCCCCTGGACGGGCCGACGATCTCGACGCTGCAGCCCCTGGCCCAGAAGCACCGGATGGTGATCGTCGCGCCGATCTACGAGCTGGCGAAGGACGGCACGCGCTACAACACCGCCGTGGTGATCGATGCCGACGGCCAGGTGATCGGCACCTACCAGAAGACCCACATCCCCGGCATCGGCCGCAACCTGCACGACACCGTGGCGGAATCCGAGCGCGGCGGCGAGACGCACTGGTTCGCGGCCGGCACCTCGGGCTGGCCGGTGTTCCAGACCCGCTACCTGAAGCTCGGCGTCTATATCTGCTACGACCGCCACTTCCCCGAGGGCTTCCGGGCGCTCGGCCTCAATGGCGCGGAATACGTGGTCAATCCGTCCGCCACCTGGGAAGGCCTGTCGCGCCACCTGTGGCAGATCGAGCAGCCCGCGGCCGCCGTCGCCAACGGCTACTTCGTCGGCGCGATCAACCGCGTCGGCAACGAGGCGCCCTGGAACATCGGCCGCTTCTACGGTTCCAGCTACGTGGTCGACCCGCGCGGCCAGCTGCTGGCACAGGGCCCCGACGACCGGGACGCGCTGGTGCTGGCGGACATCGACCTGGAGGTCGCCCGCGCGGCGCGCGACACCTGGCGCTTCTACGAGCATCGCCGGCCCGAGGCCTATGCATCGCTGACGCGGTAGACAGCGCGCCGCCTTGCCGCGCCCGGTTCTCCTTGTCCTGCTGTTCGCGATCGCCGCCGTGGGGCTGGCCGGCTGCGCCGCGCCGCCGCGCGAGGACATTTGCCGCCGGATTCTGGAAGCGATCCTGCCGGCCAACGCCGACCCCAAGGTAGAAGCCGTCGAGCCCGATCCGCTGTCGAGCCAGGGCGTGGTGCTGCGCTTCACCGCGAACCAGACCGGCATCCGCCTGCCCGAGCAGCGCCACCTGCTCTGCGCCTTCGCGCCGTCCAGCGGCGACCCGGCACGCTTCGGCCTGGTGTCGGTGGAGCTCGACGGCAGGCCGCTCAGCCCGGTGAAGCTGATCCTGCTGCACCGCTGGCTGGGCCAGGACGTGCCGCCGACGCTGCTGCAAGGCGACGCGCCGCCCCGATGGCCGCTCGCGCTTCACCTCGCCTACCTGCTGCAGCAACTGCTCAACGGCATCGTCGTCGGCTCCGTCCTGGCGATGATCGCGGCCGGGTACACGCTGGTCTACGGCGTCACGCGCCACGTGCAGTTCGCGTTCGGCGAGGTGATGGCGATCGGCGCGCTGATGGCCAGCCTCGCCTATCTGTCGCTCGGCATGGCCGGATGGCACAGCCTGGCGGCCGCGGTGGTCCTCGGCCTGCCCTTCGCCATCGCGGTCGGCGCGCTCAGCGGCTTCTGGATGCAGCATGTCGCCTTCGCCCCGCTGTGGCGCGCGAACACGCAGTCGGCGCTGATCGCGGCGATCGGCATGTCGATCTTCCTGGAGGAGTTCCTCCGCCTCAGCCAGGGAGCGCGCGAGCGCTGGCTGCCGTCGGTGCTGCCCGGGAAGCACCAGTTGTTCGTCGCCGCCGGCTTCGACGTCACCCTCACCAATTCGCAGATCGCCGTCGTAGTCCTGGCCGTCGCGCTGTCGTCGATTCTGGCCTGGATCCTGGGGCGCACGCGCATGGGCCGCAGCTACCGCGCCACCGCCGACGACCCGCGCATGGCGGCGCTGCTGGGCGTCGATTGCGGGCGCGTGGTCGCCACGGCCTATACCGGCGGCGCGGCGCTGTCGGCCGCCGCGGGCGTCGCGCTGCTGGTCCACTACGGCGAGGCCGGCGGGCAGTCCGGGCTGATGATCGGGTTCAAGGCGCTGACCGCGGCGCTGCTCGGCGGCATCGGCTCGTTCCAGGGTGCGCTGCTGGGGGGCCTGCTGATCGGGCTGTTCGAGGCGCTATGGGCCGGCTACATCGACGCGGCGTGGCGCGACGCCGCCGTCTTCACCGTGCTGGTGCTGGTGCTGATGTTCCGGCCGGCGGGGCTGCTGGGCCACGCCGATGCGATCACATCGGCCGGACCTGGTGGCGGGCCCGGAAGCGCTCTTCGATCGCATCCCACAACGCAGCCTCCAGCTTCGTCCCGTCCAGCCGGTTGATTTCCTGCAGCCCGGTCGGCGAGGTCACGTTGATCTCGGTGAGATAGTTGCCGATGACGTCGATGCCGACGAAGACCAGGCCGCGCTTCTTCAGGGCCGGGCCGATCGCGTCGCAGATCTCGCGGTCGCGGCCGGTCAGCTCCGACTTCACCGCCTTGCCGCCGACATGCAGGTTCGAGCGCGCCTCGCCCGCCGCCGGCACGCGGTTGACCGCGCCCATCGCTTTGCCGTCGACCAGGATGATGCGCTTGTCGCCGGCGCGCACCTCGGGCACGTAGCGCTGGACGATGATCGGCTCGCGGTAGATCTGGGTGAACATCTCCAAGAGCGAGTTCAGGTTCTCGTCGTCCGGCCGGATATGGAACACGCCGGCGCCGCCGTTGCCGAACAGCGGCTTGACGATGATGTCCTTGTGCTCGCGCCGGAACTCGTTGATCTCGACCCGGTCGCTGGTGATCAGCGTCGGCGGCATCAGCTCGGGGAAATGCGCGACGAACAGCTTTTCCGGCGCGTTCCGCACCTCGGCCGGGTCGTTGACGACCAGGGTCTGCGGATGGATGTGCTCGAGCAGGTGCGTCGAGGTGATGTAGGCCATGTCGAACGGCGGGTCCTGGCGCAGCAGCACCACGTCGAGCGTGGCGAGGTCGAGCATCTGCGGCTCGCCCAGCGTCGCGTGGTCCCCCTTCTTGCGCCGCACTTCCAGCCGCCGCGCGCGGGCATAGAGCCGGCCATGGCGCAGGCTGAGGTCGCGCGGATGGTAGTGGTAGAGGCCGTGCCCGCGCGCCTGCGCCTCGAGCGCGAGGACGAAGGTCGAGTCCGCGTCGATATTGATCGTCTCGATCGGGTCCATCTGGATGCCGACGGCCAGACTCATCGCTGCCTCTTTTCGACCAGGGGTACCGGGGCGGGTCGGGACTATAGCGGGGGACGCCGGCCCGCGCACCCACCAGGGGGCTCAACCGACGGGTTAGTTCAATTCATCCGGGCGCGCAGGCGGCTGAGCGCGTCCTCGGCGTCGCGCCGCTGCTTGTCGGGCAGGCCGAGCGCAAGGGCGCGCTCCAGCGCCGCCTTGGCGCTGCGCAGGTTGTTCAGGTGCGCGTGCATCAGCCCGGCCTCGCGCCACAGGCCGGGCTCGCTCGGCGCCAGCCACAGCATGGCGTCGACCGCGCGGGCGGCCTCGGCGACGCGATTCAGGCGCATCAGCCGCGACTTGACGTTGTTATGCAGGCGCAGGAGCACCATGCGGTCCGAGACCAGGCGGTAGTGCTCGGGCGTCAGCTCGACCTTGGCGCCGGCGACCTGCTTCAGCAGCACGCGCATGCCGGCGGCATCACGCACCCGGCCGCGGTTGAACGGGTCGATCACCGCGCGCTCCGGCCCGTTGTCGAGCCGCACCAGGAAATGCGCGGGGAAGTTGAGCCCGTGGATGGTCCAGCCGGCGGCCCGCGCCGCGTGCATGTAGAGGATGCCCAGCGCCACCGGCAGGCCGCGGCGGCGGTCGACCACGTGGATCAGGTTGGCATTGCGCAGGTCGTTGTAGGTCTCGGCGTCGCCGTCGTAGCCGTGCCGGGTCAGCATGACGGCGTTCAGCGCCGCGACCATCGCGTCGATCGTCGGCGGACGGTCCTGGATCGCGGCCACGGTGTCGCGCGCCAGCTCGGCCAGATGCCGGCGGTAGGGGCGGATATCCGTCGCCGGCTCGTCGACCAGCGCCAGCGCGAGGGCCGCGTCGGCGATGTCGATCGCGCCGTCGGCGATCTCGCCATAGCGGCGCAGCACCGTCTCGGGGGTCTCGGCGACCTCCGCCGGCGTTTCCGGCCTTGGCTCGTTCGTCGCCGTCATGTCCGTCTCTATCCCTGGCCGCCCGCGGCCTGGCTGCGGGGCCGGCGCGGGTCGGTCTTCAGCATCACGTGGCTGACGACCTTCTTCACATAGCGTATGCGCCGCGCATGGTCCACCGCGCGATCGAGTTCGCGCTGATCATCGGCGATTCCCATCAAATAGACCACTCTTCCGACCGTATCGACGGAGTAGTTCACCGCATAGATATCCAGGTCGAAGGTGAACCGGGCGTTCACCTGGGCCGTGATCCAGGCGTCCTGGGCATAGGCGGCGACGCTTCCTTCGCCGGGCTGCAGCTCGTCGATCACCTCGCGCACGCCGGGCTGCGCCTTCGCCAGATCGACCGCACGCGCCCGCAGCGCGGGGTCGTCGAGCGCGCCGACCAGCAGCACCCGGCCCTCGTGCACGCGGACGGTGACGGCCAGGAAGATCGCCTCGCTGGCCATCAGGAAGGCTTCGCCGATGCGGCCCTTGATCGTGGAATCGTCGAGCGTGGCCAGGAATCCGCGTTCCTGCACCGCGGCAACGCCGGCGGTCGAGGCGGCGGTGAGCGCCATGCCGGCCGGGCTGCAGGCGCCAAGAAACGGCGGCATCGATGCGAGCGCGCAGCAGACAAGTACTTTTCTGCCCGGCATCCGCATCGCCGCTACCCGTCCTCGGTCCAGGCGCCGGGCAGGTGCACCGGCAGGCGCCAGGGGGCGACCAGCATGAGGTCGTAGCGCAGGCTGAGCGCCGACAGGCCGGGCCGGGACGCCAGCACCCAGCGCGCCGCGCGGCCCAGGCGATGGCGCTGGCGGGCCGATACGGACTCGGCCGCCAGCGCGTGGCTCGAGCGCGCCTTCACCTCGACGATCGCCAGCATCTGGCCGCGCCGCGCCAGGATGTCGATCTCGCCCATCGGCGTGCGCAGGCGGCGTTCCAGCACGCGGTAGCCCTTGAGCCGCAGCAGGTGGCAGCACAGCGTCTCGGCGCGCTGGCCGCGCCGTTCCGCCGCGTGCCGCGCCGCCGCCGTCATGCCTCGTTCCTCATTCCGGGCGCCCCAGCGCCAGCGCGCGCTGGTAGACCTGCCGGCGCGGCAGGCCCGTCGCCTCGGCCACCGCCGCCACGGCGTCGCGCAGCGTGGTCTGCGCCATGGCGGTGGCGAGCTGCGCGTCGAGGTCGGCCGCGTCCACGGCCGTCTCGGCCGGCGCGGGCGGGCCGACGACGATCACGATCTCGCCCTTCGGCGCCTCTTCGGCGGCATAGCGCGCAGCCAGCGCCGCGAGCCCGTCGCGGCGCGTTTCCTCGAAGCGCTTGGTCAGTTCGCGCGCGACCGCGGCCGGGCGGTCGCCCAGGATGTCGGCCAGGTCCTGCAGGCATTCCGCCAGGCGCTGCGGCGCCTCGTAGATGACCAGCGACGCCGGCACGGCCTTCAGCGCCTCGATCTCGCTGCGCCGTGCCGCGGCGCGTGGCGGCAGGAAGCCGGCGAAGAAGAACCGGTCGGTCGGCAGCGCGGCCAG
>JAEULC010000498.1 GCA_016792605.1 Rhodospirillales bacterium | reverse complement strand
GTCGCCGAGCCGCGCCTCGGCGGCGGGGGCGAGGGACGCGTCGCCGCTGTTGCCGATGGCGATCAGCACGTTTCTCGCGAAACGGTCGCGCTTGATCCGCTTGATCGGCGAGCCCGCGAACATCTGCCGGAAGCCGGCATCGTCGAGCGCCGCAAGCTCCGCCAGGCGCGGGGCGGTGAGCGCGGCGCGGGGCTGGAACGCGGCCTCGCGCCCGGCCTCGGCGAACTTGTTCCAGGGGCAGGCGGCCAGGCAGTCGTCGCAGCCATAGATGCGATTGCCCATCAGCGGCCGGAGGTCGCGGTCGATATGCCCCTTGTGCTCGATGGTCAGGTAGGAGATGCAGCGCCTGGCGTCGAGCTGGCGCGGCGCGGGGAAGGCACGGGTCGGGCAGGCATCGAGGCAGGCCTGGCAGGATCCGCAATGGTCCTGCTCCGGTTGCGAGGGCGCGAGGTCGAGGGTCGTGAACAGGGCGCCGAGGAATAGCCAGGAGCCATGCGCGCGCGAGACCAGGTTCGTGTGCTTGCCCTGCCAGCCGATTCCGGCGATCTGCGACAACGGCTTTTCCATGACCGGCGCCGTGTCGACGAACAGCTTCACGTCGCCGCCGAACGTGGCCTGCAGCCAGGCGGCCAGCACGCGCAGGCGCTTCTTGAGCACGTCGTGATAGTCCGCGCCACGCGCGTAGACCGAGATATTGCCGAGGTCGCGCCGCGCCAGCATCGAGCGCGGGTCTTCGTCGGGTGCGTAGGAGAGGCCCAGCGCCACGACGCTGCGCGCCTCGGGCCACAGCGTCGCGGGATCTCCGCGCCGCTCGGCATGGGCCTCCATCCAGCCCATGTCGCCGTGATAGCCGCGGGCGAGGAAAACCTGCAGGCGTTCGCGCGTCAGCTCGGCCAGCCGCGCCGGGGCGAAGCCGACCGCGTCGAATCCCAGCGCCAGCGCGCGATCGCGGATCGCCGCGGCGGGGTCGATGGCCGGGGCCGGCGCCCTAGCCGCGGCCGCGATAGGGGGCGACATCCTGGGGCGGGACCCAGACGCCCTCGGGCGCGGGTCCGGTCTGGTAGAACACGTCGATCGGCATGCCGCCGCGCGGATACCAATAGCCGCCGATGCGCAGCCAGCGCGGCTTGAGCAGCGTGACCAGATCGTTGGCGATGCCCACGGTGCAGCCCTCGTGGAACGTGCCCTGGTTGCGGAAGGCGTAGAAATAGAGCTTCAGCGACTTGCTCTCGACGATCCAGTCCTTCGGCACGTAGTCGATGACGAGATGCGCGAAGTCGGGCTGCGCCGTGATCGGGCAGAGCGTCGTGAACTCGGGGCAGGTGAAGCGCACCGCATATTGCAGCTTCGGGTGCGGGTTGGGCACGCGCTCCAGCACCGCGTCCTCGGGAGTCGCGGGGATCGGCGTCTGGTGGCCGAGCTGCTTCAGGCCCGCATAGGCCTTCTTCTGGTCAGGCGTCTTCTTTGGCATCGCTCTTAGCTTCCTGCGCCGCGTAAAAGCCGGCGGCGAACGCGGCCAAGCTACCCTTCGTGATCGCGTCGCGCAAACCGGACATAAGATCTTGATAATATTGCAAATTATGCCAGGTCAGCAGGGTCGCGCCCAGCATCTCCTTGCTCTTGGTCAGGTGGTGCAGGTAGGCGCGCGAGAACTGGGTGCAGGCCGGGCAGGCGCAGCCCGGATCGAGCGGCGCGGGATCGTCGGCGTGGCGCGCGTTGCGGAGGTTGAGCACGCCTTGGCGCGTGAAGGCCTGCGCGGTGCGGCCCGAGCGGGTGGGCATCACGCAGTCGAACTGGTCGACGCCGCGGCGGACCGCCTCGACGAGTTCGTCCGGCCGGCCGACGCCCATCAGGTAGCGCGGCCTGTCCGTCGGCAGGTGCGGCACGGTCGCGTCGATCGTCGCCAGCATCAAGGGCGTGCCTTCGCCGACGGCGAGGCCGCCGATCGCGTAGCCGTCGAAGCCGATGCGGACGAGCGCCTCGGCGGACTCCCGACGCATCGCGGCGTCGATACCGCCCTGGACGATGCCGTAGAGCGCATAGCCCGGCCGCTCGCGGAAGGCCGCGCGGCAGCGCTGCGCCCAGCGCACCGACAGCTCCATCGCCTTGCGCACCGCTTCGGGCGGGGCGGGAAGCTGGGTGCACTCGTCCAGGCACATGGTGATGGTGGCGTCGAGCTGATCCTGGATCTTCATCGCCTGCTCGGGCGTCAGGTGATGCTTGCTGCCGTCGACATGCGACTGGAAGGTGACGCCGTCCTCCGTCAGCTTGCGAAGCTGGCTCAGCGACATCACCTGGTAGCCGCCGCTGTCCGTCAGGATCGGACCGGGCCAGTTCATGAACTTGTGCAAGCCGCCCAGGCGCTGTACGCGCTCGGCGCCCGGCCGCAGCATCAGGTGATAGGTGTTGCCGAGCACGATCTCGGCGCCGGTCGAGCGCACCGCGTCGGGCGTCATCGCCTTCACGGTCGCGGCCGTGCCCACGGGCATGAAGGCCGGCGTCTCGACCGTGCCGTGCGCGGTATGCAGCCGGCCGCGCCGCGCCGTCCCGTCGGTCGCCAGGAGTTCGTAGCGGAAGGAGGTCATGGCGCCTTCGATAGCAGGCAGGCGTCGCCATAGGAATAGAAACGATAGCCCCGGGCGATGGCATGGGCATAGGCCCGCTTCATGCGCTCCAGCCCGGCGAAGGCCGCCACCAGCATGAACAGGGTCGAGCGCGGCAGGTGGAAATTGGTGAACATCAGATCGGGCACGCGGAAGCGGTAGCCCGGGGTGATGAAGATCGCCGTCTCGCCGTGGAACGGCCGGACGTGGCCGGTCTCGTCGGCCGCGCTTTCCAACAGCCGCATGGAGGTCGACCCGACCGCGACGATCCGGCCACCATTCGCGCGCGTGGCGTTGATGGTCTCTGCCGTGGCGGCATCGATGAAGCCGGTTTCCGCGTGCATCCTGTGGTCCCGCGTGTCGTCCGCCGTGACGGGCAGGAAGGTGCCGGCGCCGACATGCAAGGTCACGGTCGCGTGGCCGATGCCCTTGGCCTTGAGGCGCGCGATCAGCTCTGGCGTGAAATGCAGCCCGGCCGTCGGCGCGGCGACGGCGCCGGCCTCGCGGGCGAACATGGTCTGGTAGTCCCGGCGATCCTCGGCCACGTCCCCGGTGCGGCGGATATAGGGCGGCAGCGGCATCCGGCCGACCTTGTCGAGCGCCGCGTCCAGCGA
>JAEULC010000467.1 GCA_016792605.1 Rhodospirillales bacterium | reverse complement strand
GCTTCCCTGGTTCTCGACACGTAACCCATTGGTAAGGAAGGGTCAAGGATCGGCCACTAGGGTGGAATTTCCTAGGCCCGCTCTGGACTTCGCCCAGAACAACGCTATCGTGGCCGCAAATCCTGCCCAGTGGTGAGGGAGAGACACCGTGAGCATCGTGGGACAAGACAGCCTGAAGACCCGCCGCACCCTGAAGGTCGGCGCCGACAGCTACGACTATTTCAGCCTGCCGGAGGCGTCGAAGGCCGGGCTCGGCGACATCACGCGGCTGCCCTACTCGCTCAAGGTGCTGCTCGAGAACCTGCTGCGCTTCGAGGACGGGCGCACGGTGACCGTGGACGACGTGAAGGCCGTCGCCGAGTGGCTGGTCGAGCGCAAGTCGACGCGCGAGATCGCCTACCGCCCGGCGCGCGTGCTGATGCAGGACTTCACCGGCGTTCCCGCCGTCGTCGACCTGGCCGCGATGCGCGACGCGATGACCGCGATGGGCGGCGATCCCAAGAAGATCAATCCGCTCGTGCCCGTCGACCTGGTCATCGACCACTCGGTGATGGTCGACCAGTATGGCGGCCCGGGCGCCTTCGCCAAGAACGTGGCGCTGGAGTTCGAGCGCAACAACGAGCGCTACGAGTTCCTGCGCTGGGGCCAGGACGCGTTCGCGAATTTCCGCGTCGTGCCGCCGGGCACGGGCATCTGCCACCAGGTGAACCTGGAATACTTGGCGCAGACCGTGTGGACCGGCAAGGACGGCACCAAGACGGTCGCCTATCCCGACACGCTGGTCGGCACCGACAGCCACACCACCATGGTCAACGGCATGGCGGTGCTGGGCTGGGGCGTCGGCGGCATCGAGGCCGAGGCCGCCATGCTGGGCCAGCCCGTGTCGATGCTGATCCCCGAGGTCATCGGCTTCAAGCTGACCGGCACGCTGAAGGAAGGTTGCACCGCCACCGACCTGGTGCTGATGGTCACGCAGATGCTGCGCAAGAAGGGCGTGGTCAACAAGTTCGTCGAGTTCTTCGGCCCCGGCATGGCCAACCTGGCGCTCGCCGACCGCGCGACCATCGCCAACATGGCGCCGGAATACGGCGCCACCTGCGGCTTCTTCCCGATCGACGCCGAGACCATCCGCTACCTGAACTTCACCAGCCGCGATCCCAAGCGCGTGGCGCTGGTCGAGGCCTACGCCAAGGCGCAGGGCATGTGGCGCGACGACAGCTCGCCCGACCCGGTCTTTACCGACACGCTGGAGCTCGATCTCAGCGCCGTCGAGCCGGCCATGGCCGGCCCGAAGCGCCCGCAGGACCGCGTCAACCTGGGCAAGATCAAGGAGAGCTACGAGATCGCCTACAAGGAAGCGCCGGGCGAGAAGTCGGCGAAGCCGGTGCCGGTCCAGGGCACCGACTACGCGATCGACAACGGCGCCGTGATGATCGCGGCGATCACGTCGTGCACCAACACGTCGAACCCCTCGGTGATGCTCGCGGCCGGCCTCGTCGCGCGCAACGCCGTCGCCAAGGGCCTGACGGTGAAGCCCTGGGTCAAGACCTCGCTGGCGCCGGGCTCGCAGGTCGTGACCGACTACCTCGAGGCCGCCGGCGTGCAGGGCGACCTCGACAAGATCGGCTTCAACCTCGTCGGTTATGGCTGCACCACCTGCATCGGCAACTCCGGCCCGCTCAACGAGCCGATCTCCAAGGCGATCGACGACGGCAACCTGGTGGTCGGCGCCGTGCTCTCGGGTAACCGCAACTTCGAGGGCCGCGTCAACCCGCAGACCCGCGTCAACTACCTCGCCTCGCCGCCGCTGGTCGTGTCCTACGCGCTCGCCGGCACGGTGAACATCGACCTGACCAAGGACTCGCTGGGCAAGGGCAAGGACGGCAAGGACGTCTACCTGAAGGACATCTGGCCGTCGAACAAGGAGATCCAGCAGACGCTGGAGAAGTCGCTGAACGCGGAGATGTTCCGCAAGCGCTACGCCAACGTCTTCGCCGGCACGCCGGAGTGGCAGAAGATCAAGACCAAGCCGAGCATGACCTACACCTGGAACCCGGGCTCGACCTACGTCGCCAACCCGCCCTACTTCGTCGGCATGCCGAAGGACCCGAAGTCGCTCGAGGACATCAAGGGCGCGAAGGCGCTGGCGGTGCTGGCCGACAGCATCACGACCGACCACATCTCGCCCGCCGGCAACATCCGCAAGACCAGCCCGGCCGGCGAGTACCTGATGAGCTACCAGGTGCGGCCGGAGGACTTCAACTCCTACGGCGCGCGCCGCGGGCACCACGAAGTGATGATGCGCGGCACCTTCGCCAACATCCGCATCAAGAACGAGCTGGCGCCCGGCACCGAGGGCGGCGTCACCAAGTACGACGCCGACGGCAAGGTGATGCCGATCTACGACGCCTCGATGAAGTACCAGGCCCAGAAGACCCCACTCGTCATCTTCGCCGGCAAGGAGTACGGCACCGGCTCGTCGCGCGACTGGGCGGCCAAGGGCACGCTGCTCCTGGGCGTCAAGGCGGTCATCACCGAGAGCTTCGAGCGCATCCACCGCTCGAACCTGGTCGGCATGGGCGTGCTGCCGCTGGTGTTCAAGGGCGGCATGACCCGCAAGGACCTGAAGCTCGACGGCAGCGAGAGCTTCGACTTCACCGGCATCGCCCAGGGCATCAAGCCGGGCATGGACGTGCAGATGACGATCCACCGCGCCGGCGGCAAGACCGAGCAGGTCAGCCTGCTCTGCCGCATCGATACGCTGGACGAGGTCGAGTACTACCGCCACGGCGGCATCCTCCACTACGTCCTGCGCGGGCTCTTGCGCGCGAACTGATCCGGTTCGTCGGTAGAAAAGAAGGGCGCGGTCCGAAGGGATCGCGCTCTTTTTGTTTGGCCTCCCGCGTAGGTGCCGCCGACGCGGCTACCGCACCACGGCGATGGGAAAGTCCTGCGTGCTCGACGGTTTCGCAGTCGTCGGTGCCTGCCGGCCTCCCGTCAGCTCCTTGACGCGCTCCGATACATACAATTCCAGCTCGTTCAGCGTGATCACGTCGTCCTTTTGGTAGTCCGCGCGTCCCGCGATTCCCTCCAGCAACGCTTTCGTGAAAGCACCGTTGCCCCAGCGTGCATCCTCGATCGCGAACTGTCGGCCCGTGGCCGCCGAAAAGACGATGACGCTGTTGTCCGCCGCGGAGAGCGCCGCGGCAAATCGCCCGACATCCGGCGGCACCGCGCGCCGGCCCGCCATGATCTGTCCCGAGTGACAGGTGTCGAAGAAGAACAGTGCCTTCCCGGATACCTGCAGGAGGCTGCGGCGAATGTCGCTCTGCGGCAGGGCGCTTCGGGCCAATCGATCGAGGTTGGCATCATGCGGCAGGAAGAAGTACTCGCCCGCGGCATCGTTGACGCCGTGCCCCGCAAGGAACACCATCGCCACGTCGCGCGCGGTGGTCTCTTTCACGATCCAGTCCAGGCCATCGAGGATGGCCTCGCGATTTGCCGCCTCGTTCTGGATCATGCGCAGCTCGACCTGCCGATAGAGGCCGTCTTGCTGCCCCGACAGCGAGCGCGCCAAGTCGCACGCGTCCTTGGCGGCGAAATCCAGGTTGAGCGAACTTTCGGCATAGCGGCTTATGCCGACGCTCAAGACGTAGAGCTTCGGCTTGTTGTTAAGCCCGGCCGCGGGCCTCGCCGGCCTGCTCGGCGGCTGCAGGACACACGCCGTCTGGGCGATTGGACTTGTTGGCGCCTGCGTCGGCGCGCTCGGTGCGGCAGGGAGTGCAGCGACGGCAGGCGCGACGACCGGGGGCGCCGCGGCAGGAGGTAGCGTGGCGGCAGGAGGTGAGGCAGCGACGACCGCCGGAGGCGCGGCTTCGCTCGCGGTGAACTCCGACAACCCGGTGCCATAGGGGCTGGTCAGTTGCCGCAGCGACCGCTCGGCCGCGTCGAGATAGCCCGGTGGGCGCGACGCGCGTTCGGCAGCGAGCGCCTTGCCTTGCAGGCTTTCCGGGTCCGCGCTTGCCTGCACCATCCGCAGCGTGCAGTTGCCGAAGCCGCGTCCGCCGCCGGTGTCGTTGCCGGTCGCGATCAACTGCGTCGCGGTCGCACGACCCGTGAACGTCGCGTTGAGGTTGCCCGAACCGCTGATGTTGATCGTCACGCGGGCCGAGCCTTCAGGGCCGATCGTGCCCTCGATCTTTCCCGTGGAACCGCCGCCGACGCGATTGACAAAGCTGCCGTTGCTGACGCTCGTCGTGAAGGTTCCGGGCCGATTCCACATGGCGCAGGAATAGGTCCCGCCCCAGAGGCCGTCATAGTCTTTAGGCCCAGCCAGGGCACCGCCACCGAGCGTAATGACGAAGATCGAAAGTAGAGCAGCATAGAAACGCATCTGGCCAGCCCCTTCCATCGCGCTCGCCGTCGATAGCCGCGACGACCTCCATTCCGAGCGCATTGAATGCAGTTCCTACCCCCTCTCCACCGCGTCGGCCAGTTCGCCGAGCGTCGCGAAATGGAAGTCGGGCTTGGTGACCTGCGGCGGGACCGGGCTGCCGCCGAAGCCTTTCTGGCCCTTGCGGCGCTCGATCCAGCAGACCTTGTAGCCGAGCTGCCGCGCGACGCCGATGTCGTGGTACTGGCTCTGCGCGACGTGCAGGATCTCCTCCTGCTTGAAGCCCAGCGCCGACTGGCGGCCGAGGTTGAAGGCGAAGAAGCGCGGATCCGGCTTGGCGCACTGGGCCTCGTCGCAGGTCACGCTGTCATGGAACGGCAGGCCCAGCTTGTTGGCGCAGGCCGAGTAGGCCACGCGGTCGTAGTTCGTCATGGCGACGAGGCGGAACCGCTTGCGCAGGCGCCGCAGCGCATCGACCGAATCCGGAAAGGCGGGACACTGCAGGAAGTGCCAGAAATAGGCATTGCCGGCGGCCTCGTCGTGCGGCAGGTCGAGCTGCTTGGCGGTGTCCATGTAGACGTCGCGCATGACAACGCTGGCCTGCCCGGGGAACTTCTTCCGCGCCTCGAGATAGGGCCCGAAGATGTCGTCGTCGCTGAGCGTGGCGGCCTTGGCGCCGCCGATCTTGCGCACCCCGTCGAGGATGCCCTTCTCGAAGTCGATGCAGGTTCCCACGATGTCGAAGGTCAGGACCTTGAATCCGTCGAATGCCGCCATGCGCTGCTCTTCTTTCCAGGATTGGGGGACAAGCGCTCCCGTGCGGAGCGACCGCGCCAACTAGAGCGCACCTGACGCCATCTCGCAACTCCGGCGGCGTTGCCACGCACGGCGATCGCCTTGACTCCTCCCTCCCGGCACCGCCGCGGCCGTCAGGCGGCATGCGCCGTGGCGATCAGGTTCCCGATGCCGCGGCGAAAGTCGCTCAGCGCCCGGCCGAGGTCTGCCAGCGAACCCTGCAGCTCCCTCGCGGCCGCTGCGGCCTCCGCGGCAACCTCCGCGGCGGTGGCGATCTGGCCCGACGCCGCGCGCGCGCCGGTAGCCGCATCCTCCAGGCCGCGGCCGGTCGTGGCGTTGAGCGCCTTGATCGCGCTGATCTGGGCGCCGATGCTGCGCTTCCCGTTCCGGGCGGCGGGTGTCCGTGGGGCGCAGGCGGAGGAGCTGTTCTCGCCGCAGGCGCGCGGCCGGGCGGCTGGATCGGTGACAATGGCGTGGTTGGGGTGGAACACGTACCTTTTCCTTCGGTTGGCCGGTGGCGCGTCCTGCGCCGCCGCTGGCAATCAAAAGCGTCACGAAGATGAGGCACGGCGCGGCGGAACGCATCACGGCAAAAGGGTATGGCCCGCCGCCATCCGAATAGGCCCGCCTATGCGGGTGCGCGACGGCCTATCCATCCCGGTAGCGTTCATGGTTGATCGATCGTAAAGCCCGCGGCGCGCCGGTCGCGCAAGGGTTGAATCGTCCCGGCGTTAGGGAAGTTGTCACGGAGCCACCGCATACTGCGGACCCGAGAGGATGCAATCGCTTCAGGTAGACGCGAGCGGTCACCGATGCTGGACCAGCCGATTCGAGATCGTTCCCTGCCGGAAACGACGTTCGCACCCGAGGCGCGACCGGAGTCGCGGCCCGACGCCTACTGGCGCGCCGGCGCGCTGGTCGCGCACGTAGCGCCGCTGTCGCCCGAGGCGAGCTGCGGGCGCGTGTTCGACGAGCTGGTGGACGACGAGACCCGCGTCGCCGTGCCGGTGATCGACGCCGGCGGCTACGTCCTGGGCCTCGTCGAGCGCCACAAGCTGGTGCTGCAGTTCGCCAAGCGCTTCATGCGCGAGCTGTACGCGAAGCGCCCGATCACCTTCCTGATGGACCGCAACCCGCCGGTGGTCGACGCCTGGACGCCGGTCGAGGCCTTGTCGGACCGCGTGGTCAGCGCGCGCGCCAACGACCAGCTCGGCGACCTGGTGGTGACGCGCGACGGGCAGTATCTCGGCATCGCCTCGGCGCTGTCGCTCCTGACGCGGCTGCGCGAGCTCAGCGACCACCGGCTCCGGGAGGCCGACCAGGCCAAGGCCGAGGCCGAGCGCGCCAACCGCGCCAAGTCCGAGCTGCTCGCCAACATGAGCCATGAGCTGCGCACGCCGCTCAACGCCGTGATCGGCTTCTCCGAGATGATGCGCGACGAGGTGCTGGGGCCGGTCGGCAATCCGCGCTACCGCGAGTACGCCGCCGACATCCATGTCTCGGGCGGGCTGCTGCTCGACCTCATCAACGACATCCTCGACCTGTCGAAGGCCGAGGCCGGGCGGCTGGAGCTCGTCGACGAGGCCTTCGACCTGGCGGAATGCGCCCGCGGCAGCGCCAAGCTGATGCGCGAGCGCGCGGCCCGCGCCGGCGTCGTGCTCGACCACCGCCCGCTGGCGCCCCTGCCGCCGGTGATCGCCGACCGCCGCCGGGTGCAGCAGATCCTGCTGAACCTTCTCTCCAACGCGATCAAATTCACGCCCGCGGGCGGATCGGTCGTGGTCTTCACCACCAGGTCGCCGTCGGGCGGGGCGCGGCTGGTGGTCGAGGACAGCGGCATCGGCATCGCGCCCGAGGACATTCCGCTCGTGCTGGAGCCGTTCGGCCAGGCCGCCCAGATCAGCCACCGCCACCGCGAGGGCACCGGCCTCGGCCTGCCGATCGTGCGCAAGCTCGCCCACGCCCATGGCGGCGAGATGGCGCTCGCGAGCACGCCCGGCCTCGGCACCACGGTCACCGTCGACCTGCC
>JAEULC010000451.1 GCA_016792605.1 Rhodospirillales bacterium | reverse complement strand
ACGGCCAGCGCAACCTTGGCCGGCAAAGGATCGGAGACATGCGAGGTGACGTGCAGGAAGCCCTTGGACCGGCAATCCTCGGCGATCTTGTCGGAGGTGACGGTCGCGGCCAGCGGCAGTCCGCCGCCCAAGGTCTTCGACAGCGTCAGCAGGTCGGGCGTCACGCCCATCTGCTCGAACGCGAAGTTGGTGCCCAGGCGGCCGAAGGCGGTCTGCGCCTCGTCGAAGATCAGCAGCATGCCGCGCTCGTCGCATTTCTGCTTCATCGCCTGGAAATAGCCTTCCGGCGGCACGATCACGCCGCCCGAGCTCTGAACAGGCTCGGCGATGACGGCGGCGAGCGAGCCCGAGGACTGGGCGTCGACCATGTCGAACCCGACGTCGAGGCAGGTCTTGTCGCACTTGTCGCGGCAGTGCCGGATGGGGCAGTGGTAGGCATTGGGCGCGGGGATCGCCATCGCGCCGGGCGCCGACGGCCCGTAGCCCTTGCGGCCGGCGACATAGGTGCTCGACGCGGCACCCTGGGTCATGCCGTGCCACGAGCCGGTCATGCCGACGACCTCGAACTTGCCGGTATGCAGCTTCGCCAGGCGGAAGGCCGCCTCGTTGGCCTCGCCGCCCGTCGACAGGAACATCGAGCGCGAGAGGCTCGACGGCAGGATCGCGGCCAGGCGTTGCGACAGCTCGATCACCGGCGGGCTCATCATGCCGCTGAACAGGTGCAGCGCGCCGTCGCAGGCCTCGCGGATCGCGTCGACGATGCGCGGGTGGTTGTGGCCGAGGGTCGAGCACATCTGGCCCGAGGTGAAGTCGATGATCTCGCGGCCGGACGTGTCCCACAGCATCGTGCCCTTCGCCTTGGCGATGAGCTGCGGCGAGAACTGCATGCCGTAGTGGATGAGGTTCTTCTCCCACTCGTAGCGCGGCTGGGTCTGGTTCGGCGTGTCGGCCATGGTTCTCTCCCTTGCTTGGCCCGGACGATGCCATGGCGGGTGGGTTTTGTGATTTCTTTCTGAAGCCGAAAATTCGCGCTAGATTTCTCAGTATTGCCCAAAGCGCTGGAAAGATTTCTTCCATGGCCAAGAAAACGGCATCTGCGGAAAGTCCGGTCGCCGACCTCGACCCGATCGACCGCAACATCCTGAAGCACCTGCAGCAGGACAACCGCATCGCCAACCAGGACCTGGCGGTGGCGGTCGGCCTGTCGCCGCCGGCCTGCCTCAAGCGCGTGCGGCGGCTGCGCGAGGCCGGTGTGATCCTGGCCGACGTCGCCGAGGTCGATCCGCGGGCGCTCGGCTATTCCGTGATGGTGCTGGCGCATCTCTCGCTCGAGCGGCCGAGCGAGGCGGTGACGGTCGAGTTCGAGCGCAAGGTGCGGGCGATGCCGAACGTGCTGCAGTGCTGGAAGGTCGCCGGCGACACCGACTTCACGCTGCTGGTTTGCGCCAGAAGCCTGGAGGACTACCAGAGCTTCGCGCGCAACGTGCTGGCGAACGACGTGAACCTGCGCGACTACCGCAGCGACATCGTGCTCGGCGCGGTCAAGCGCCGCGCGCCGATACCGGTGGACTAGAGCCCGCTACTTCTTCTCCGGCAGCGGATGGCCGGGGACGAGCGTGTAGGGATGCACCCAGCCCGGCAGGGCCTTGATGCGCTCCAGCCACTTGCCGATGTTCGGGTACTGCTTGGCGTAGTCGACGCCGAACTCCTCGGGCCAGAAGAGATAGCCGCAGATCGAGATGTCGGCGATGGTCGGCCGCCCGGCGGCAACCCAGTCCGCCTTTCCCAGGTGGTCGTTGAGGATGCCGAGCGCGGTCGACGAGCGCTGGCGCAGGAACTCGGTCACCGGCGTCTCGCCGGTCTTGGCCAGCGAGATCATGAATCGCAGCGTCGCGGTGTAGCTGGTCAGCTTGTGGTTGTCCCAGAGCAGCCAGCGCAGGATCTCGCGGCGCTCGTCGTCGTTCTTCCAGCCGAACTTGCCGGTGCGTTCCGATAGGTAGTCCAGGATCACGCCGGACTGCGAGATGCGCTTGCCCTTGTGCTCCAGGACGGGCACTTCGCCCATCTCGTTGATGGCGCGGAACGCGGGCGTGCGCGTCTCGCCGTTGAAGTAGTCGACGAAGCGCGCCTCCCAGTCGCAGCCCGCCAAGTTCAGCATCAGCGCTGCCTTGTAGGCATTGCCGGACTGCGCGAAGCAATAGAGCGTGTATTCGGCCATGGTGTTTCCTCGTCCTCCGGTCAAACCCCTCGCCCGTCGCGCCAGCGATGGGAGAGGGAGGGGCCCGTCGCCCTAGCGACGGGAGGGTGAGGGCATTCGTTCGTCCAGCGCCGGCCCTCACCCGGCCGACGCTGCCGCGTCGTCCACCCTCTCCCACGCCTCTGGCGCGGGCGCGGGTTGTTCAAGGCTCCAGCAGATGCTCGCCGGCCTTCTTCCGGGCCAGGCGCAGAAGATGGTGCAGCGGCCCGTCGGGCAGGCCGAGTTCGTCCAGGTGGCGCACCGTGTTGGCGAGGTAGTCGAAGCAGGTGCCGCGCCCGCCGCGGCCCTGTACCACGCATTTCAGCGTCTCGTCGGGCGTCAGCTTGCCGGCATACTGCTTGTGATCGCGGCGCACGACATAGGCGACGGCGTCCACCGTGCCCTTGTCGGTCGCGATGTGCACGTGGCGCGCCTGGTACGAGTACTGGTTCATCGCGCTATCCCACAGATAGTCCCAGGTCCGGCGCGCGTTCCGGGCCGCCACGCGGTAGACGATGCCGCGGCAGCACCCGCCGCGGTCGAGGCCCAGCACCAGGCCCGGCAGCTCGGGCGTGCCGCGGTAGCGGTGGGAGTAGAGGCAGAAGCTGCGGTGATAGCCGCGCAGCAGGCCGGTGCGCTTCTCGGCGAAGGCGAAGCCCGGGTCCCACATCAGGGAACCGTAGCCGAAGACCCAGAATCCCTGGCCGTCCTGAAACTGGAAGTCGCGCGTCTTGCTCAACGAGTGTCTTGTCCGTCTAGCCCCTGGTGCGATTGACGCCCCGGTTCACCAGCGCCACGCCCAGGGCGGCCAGAACCATGCCCAAGATCGTGGGCGGCGACAAGGTCTCGCCGAACAGCAGGTATCCCATCAAGGCCGTGGTCGGCGGCACCAGGTAGAACAGGCTCGCCACCTCGGCCGCCGCGCCGCGCCGGATCAGGACGTAGAGCAGGCTGACAGCCCCGATCGACAGCACCAGGATCAGCCAGGCCATGGCCAGCAGGAACGGCGCCTCCCAGCGCACGACCATCGACTCCTGCGTCCAGGCCAGCGCCAGGACCGGCAGGCCGGCGGCGACATACTGGATCACCGAGCCGGAGCGCAGGTCGACCCGGGCGCAGTATCGCTTCTGGTACACGCTGCCCAGGGCCATGGCGACGACGGCCATGACGCAGAGGGCGAGCCCCGGCGCATCGGCGCCGCCGAAGCCCAGGCGGTCGGCCATCACGAGGCCGACGCCGACGAAGCCCAGCGCCAGGCCGAACCACTTGCCGCGCTCCACCCGCTCGCCCAGGAAGGGGCGGGCGAGCAGGGCAGTCAGGAGCGGCTGGGCGCCGACGATCAGCGCCGCCAGCCCGGCCGGCACGCCCCGGCTGATGGCGACGAACACGCCGCCGAGATAGCCTGCGTGCAGCAGCAGCCCGACCACGCCGACATGCACCGCCAGTAGCCCGCGCGGCCAGCGCGCGCCGGCCAGTACCGCGACCGGCAGCATCAGCAGCGCCACCAGCCCGAAGCGCAGCGCCAGGAAGGTCAGCGGCTCGGCATAGGGGATCCCCGCCTTGGCGGCGATGAACCCGGTGCTCCACAGGAACACGAAGAGGGCGGGCGCGCCGACGCGGAAGAGGAAGGGGGAAGCGGCCATGGCGGGCGCACTCTAAGTTGCGCCGGGCGAGAGCGCCAAACCCGGGCTGGGCATGGCTGGCATGCCCGTGTTTGATCGATATACTCCCGGCCGCAGATGCCGCGCCTCCGCACCCTCATCCCCATCGTCTCGGCGATCGTGATCGTCGCCATCCTTGGCGGCTACGGCGCCTGGTGGTTCACGCTGGCCGGCCGGGTCGAGAATGGCGTGGCGCGCTGGGCCGCCGAGCGGCGCGCCGAGGGCTGGACCGTCAAGCACGAGCCGATCCAGCGCGGGGGATTTCCCTTTTCGCTCGACCTGACCATGCCCAGGCCCGAACTGGCGCGCGGCGACGCGCTCGCGTGGAAGGGCGAGATGCTGACCGCCTCGGCCAAGCCCTGGGCGATCCAGGACGTGACGCTGGGCTTCCCCGGCGCCCACAAGCTGGCCCTGCCGCTCGACGGCCGGGCGCGGCCGCTCGATGCGACGCTGGGCACGGGCCGGCTCGACCTGCGCTATGACGGGCGCGGCCGGGCCGAGGCCGGCGCGCTCGACGTGAAGGAACTGAACGCGCGCTTCACCGACAATGGCGAGCAGATCGCGGCCTCGCTGGTGCGCGGCGTCATGAAGCGCCACGCCGGCGCCGCGCCACAGGGGAGCGCGCTGCCGGTCTCGCTGGAGACCGACACGCGGATCGAGAATCTGCGCCTGCCGCCGCGCCTCTCGGGGCTGCTCGGCACGGATGTCGCGCTGCTCGCGCTGCTCGCCAACGTGATCGGCCCGATGCCGCAAGCGACCTCCGCCGCCGCGATGGCCCAGTGGCGCGATGCCGGCGGGTATCTGGAGGTCAAGGAGTTCCAGCTCACCTACGGACGGCTGCAGATCCAGGCCGCCGGCAATGTGCGGCTCGACGCGCAGCTCCAGCCCGTAGTCCAGCTCGACAGCAAGGTGCGCGGCGCCGACGCGCTCGTCGACGCGCTGGTCGTCGACCGCCAGCTCAGCTTCGCCGAGGGGCTCTTGGGCAAGGCGGGGCTGATGGCGCTCTCGCGCCAGGACGAAACCGGCGGGCCGCCCTATCTGCGCCTGGCGATCACCGTGCGCGACGGCAACCGCATCTACCTGGGCCCGGTGCGCGTCGGCCGGCTGCCGACCCTGCAGTGGCGATGAGACCGCTCAATCCGCGCTCAGGCTTCGCCCCGCGCCGCGTCGGCATCCTCGGCGGCTCGTTCAACCCCGCGCATGACGGCCACCGCCAGATCAGCCTCGCGGCGCTCGAGCGCCTCCGGCTGGACGAGGTCTGGTGGATGGTGTCGCCGCAGAATCCGCTGAAGGCCCGGACGGGCATGGCGCCGCTGGACAGGCGCCTAGCGGCGGCCCGGGCGGTGGCGCGGCATCCCCGCATCCGAGTCACCGACATCGAGACGGCCCTGGGCACGCGCTACACGTCCGACACGCTGAAGCGCCTGGTGCGGGCCTTCCCGCGCACACGATTCGTATGGTTGATGGGCGCTGATAACCTGTCGCAAATCGGTCGCTGGGATCGCTGGCAACAAATCTTTCACGCCGTCGTCATTGCAGTTTTCAACCGCCCAACCTATTGTTTTGGAGCGTTGGCCGGTTTGGCGGCGCGTCGTTTCGCCCGTCGGCGTCTGGCCGCATCGGCGGCCGGCCAGTTGGCGTGCAAGACACCGCCGGCCTGGGTCTTTTTGTTCACCAGGCTGAACCCCATATCGGCTAGCGCGATCCGTGCCCGGCGGGACGCGGGAACCTGAGGTTCCCGGGTGGCGTCGGGTGCGGCGGGTCAACATCCAACCGTCGAGGTGACGCCATAGCCAAACGCAAACGGGCCGACGCCCACCCAACCGCGCCGCTGCGCGCGCTGATCGAAAAGTCGCTGGATGACGACAAGGGCGAAGACATCGTCGTCATCGATCTCCACGGAAAATCCGACATCGCCGATTTCATGATCATCGCCTCGGGCCGCTCGTCCAGGCAGGTGGCCTCCATGGCCGATCACCTGCGCGAACGGATCAAGGCGGCAGGCCATCCCGCGCCGCGGGTCGAGGGCCTGACCCAGGGCGACTGGGTGCTGGTCGACGCCGGCGACGTGGTGGTCCATGTGTTCCGGCCGGAAGTCCGCGGGTTCTACAACCTGGAAAAGATGTGGGGCAGCACCCTGCCCGACGCCGAATCGGCCGAGGCGGCCATCGGGCGGTCGGGCATCGGCAAGCGCGGTGGTGGCCGCGTGGGCCGCGCCGCCCTGGCGGTGATCGCCTGACCACCCCTAGGATCCTGGTCGCATGACCTAGCAGCGCGGTCCCGCCCGGTCTGGCTCCGGGTCCGGAGGGCCGCCCGGAGCCCCGTCATGGCCGGCACAGAGGCCCCATGCGCATAACGATCGCCGCCGTGGGGCGGCTGCGCGACGCCGTGCTGCGCGCGCCCTACGACGACTACGTCGGCCGCCTGGCCTGGCCGGTCGCGCTCAAGGAGGTCGAGGAGAAGCGCAAGCTCTCCGGGCCCGAGCGGATGGCCAGCGAGTCCCGCCTGCTGGCCGAGGCCCTGCCGCCGAAGGCTGTCGTGGTGGCCCTCGACCCGCGCGGAAAAACCCTGACCAGCGAAGACTTTGCCGCCCAGCTCGGGCGCTGGCAGGACGACGGGGTCGCCGACCTCGGCTTCGTCATCGGCGGCGCCGACGGGCTGGCGCCGGAATGGCGGCGCAGCGCCCGGCTGGTCCTGTCGCTGGGCGCCATGACCTGGCCACACATGCTGGTCAGGGTGATGCTGGCCGAGCAGCTCTTCCGCGCCCAGTCGATCCTGAATGGCCACCCCTACCACCGGGCGTAAAGCCCGTAGGCTGACACGCCAGAAGCGTCTATATTCAGGTGGTTATGACGACTCCTTCCGGTGCCAACCCCACCCGCCCCACCTCCCCTGGCCGGCCGCGGCCGGTGGTGCTGTGCATCCTCGATGGCTGGGGCCATCGGGTGGAATGCCAGGACAACGCCATCTGCCAGGCCCGCACCCCGGTCTATGACCGGCTGCTGCGGACCTGCCCGCATGGGTTGCTCGACGCCTCCGAGCTCGAGGTCGGGCTGCCCCCGGGGCAGATGGGCAATTCCGAGGTCGGGCACATGAACCTGGGCGCCGGCCGGGTGGTGATGCAGGACCTGCCGCGCATCGACCAGGCGATCGCCGATGGCAGCCTGGCCAGGAATCCTAAGCTCGCGCAGTTCGTCGCCGCGCTGAAGAAGTCCGGCGGCACCGCGCACCTGATGGGCCTGCTGTCGCCCGGCGGCGTCCATGCCCACCAGGACCAGATCGCGGCGCTTGCCCGCATCCTGTCGGCCGAGGGCATCAAGGTCGCTGTTCACGCTTTCCTCGACGGGCGCGACACGCCGCCGCGCAGCGCCATCGAGTATTTGACGAGCTTCGAGGCCGCGATCGCCGGCGCGAAGAACGCTGCCATTGCGACCGTCACCGGGCGATTCTTCGCCATGGACCGCGACAAGCGCTGGGATCGCGTGTCGCAGGCCTATGCCGCACTGGTCGACGCCCAGGGTGTTGCCGCGAAGAGCGCTATCGTCGCGGTGGAGGCGAGCTACGCCCAGGGCGAGAACGACGAGTTCGTGAAGCCGGCGATCCTCGGCGCCTATGCCGGGATGCGCGACGGCGACGGGCTGCTGATGGCGAATTTTCGCGCCGACCGGGCGCGGGAGATCCTGCACGCGCTGCTCGACCCGGCGTTCGACGGTTTCGCGCGGCCGCGCATGGTGAGCTTCGCCGCATCGCTCGGCATGGTCGAGTACTCGAGCGCGCTGAACAAGCTGCTGCCCTGCCTGTTTCCCTCGGTGCGCCTGTCGAACGGCCTGGGCGAGATCGTGTCGGCGGCCGGCATGAAGCAGCTCCGCATCGCCGAGACCGAGAAGTACGCGCACGTCACGTTCTTCTTCAACGGCGGCGAGGAAGCGGTGTTCCCGGGCGAGGAACGCATCCTGGTGCCGTCGCCCAAGGTCGCGACCTACGACCTGAAGCCCGAGATGTCGGCGCCGGAGGTCACGGACAAGCTGGTCGAAGCGATCGAGAGCGGCCGGTTCGACCTGATCGTCGTCAACTACGCCAACACCGACATGGTCGGCCATACCGGCGATATCGCCGCTGCGATCAAGGCGGTCGAGGCGGTGGACGGTTGCGTCGGACGGCTCGAAGCCGCCGTCGTGAAGGCCGGCGGCGCGATGCTGGTCACCGCCGACCATGGCAATGCCGAGATGATGCACGACCACGACACCGGCCAGGCGCACACCGCCCACACGATGAACCTGGTACCGGCGATCCTGGTCAACGCGCCGGCCGATGCGCGCGCCGTCGGCAATGGCCGGCTCGCGGACGTGGCGCCGACCTTGCTCCAGCTCCTGGGCCTCAAGCAGCCCGCGGAGATGACCGGCCGCTCCCTGATCAATCCCGGCCGCAGCGACGCCGCGGGGACGATGCAGCGTGCGATCGCCTAGGCGCGCCGCGCTGGTCATGGCGGCCGCGCTGGCGCTGCTGCTGGCGCTGCCGCTGGCGCCTTCCGGCGCGCTGGGCCAGGCGGCGCTCTCCACCGAGGACCAGCGCAAGTTCGACGCGCTGAAGCGCGCCGAGCAGGAGGCGCGCGCGCGCGCCGCCGAGTTGAAGAAGCGCGAAGACCAGCTGTCCGCCGACCAGCGCAAGCCGCCTTCCGCCGAGGAGCTGGCGAACATCCGGCGCGACCGGCAGATGGCGCTGGACCAGGCGGAGCGCCTGAAGGCCGAGATCGCGACCCTGGGCAGCCACCTGCAGTCGCTCGACGCGGCGCACAAGGAGCAGGAGGAAGCCAAGCGCCGCGCGCGGCTGGCGACCGAGCGCGCGCAGGAGCAGCAGAAGCGCGAGGAAGAGGCGGCGCAGCGCGAAGCCCGGCTGCGCCGCGAGCGCCGCGAGGCCGTGGAGCGCGAGCAGGCGCAGGAACGCGAGATCCTGCGCCTGGAGTCCGAGCTGCGCCGGCTCGCGGGCGAGGAGCAGGCGCGCCGCGCCGAGCTGGCGCGCGAGGGCAACCGGCGCGACCAGGTCGTCGCCGCACTGATGCGCCTGTCGGGCAACGAGCCGGCCTTCCTGGTGGCGATGCCGGGCTCGCCGCTCGACAACGTCCAGGGCGCGCTCGCCTTCCGCTTCCTGGAGCGGGACCTGCGCCAGCGCTCCATGGTGCTGAACGCGTCGCTGCAGAGCCTGGGCGAAGCGCGCGCCGCGCACGAAGCCGCGCGCCGCCGCACCGAGGAGGCGCGTGCGACGCTGCTGGGCGAAAGGACGCGGCTGGACCAGCTTCTGGTCGAGAGCGCCGAGGACCAGCGCAAGGCCGCCGCGCTGCGCCAGCGCGAGACCGACCTAGCCGAGAAGCTGCGCGGCGAGGCCCGTGATCGCGAGGAATTGATCGCCGCCCTGGTCAAGGAGCGGCGCGAGCGCGAGGCCGCCGAGGCCAAGGCGCGCGAGGAGGAAAAGCGCGCCCGCGAGGCCGAGGAGCGCCGCCGCGCCGCCGAGGCGAAGGCCCTGGCCGAGGCCAAGGCGCGCGAGGCCGCCAAGGCCCGCGCCCAATCCGCGCCCACCCCGCCTGCCCAGGAGGCAGCCCCGCCGGCGCCCGTGCAGACCGCCGCGGTGCCCGCGAATCCTGCCCCGGCGACGGCCGAACGCCCGCGCGACATCCGCACGGCCGCGCCCCAGCGCGGCGCGATGATCAATCCGGTGGCAGGGCGGATCGTGCGCCAGTTCGGGCAGACCGACGATGCCGGAACCGCCTCCAAGGGGCTGGTGTTCAATGCCGGCGCCGGCGCCCGCGTGGTGGCGCCCTATGACGGCCAGATCGTGTATGCCGGCCCCTTCCGCGGCTTCGGGCGCATCTTGATCATCGAGCATAGCGGCGGATATCATACGATGCTGTCCGGCCTGGGGCGGATCGACTGCGCGGTCGGCCAGTGGGTCGTCGCCGGCGAGCCCTTGGCGATGATGGGCGATCAGGGCGGCGCGGGCCTGTACGTGGAACTTCGACGCGATGGACAGCCGGTCAACCCCGTTCCCTGGCTCGCAGCCGGGAATGGCTAGGCGTCCAGCGCGGCTTCAACCAGGACGAGGATAGACAACCATGCGATATCTGCGATTTGCGGCGGCGACCGCGGTGGCTCTGTTGATCCCGATGGTGAATGCCGCGCCGCCGGCCTCGAACAGTTCCGAGACCTATCGCCAGCTCAACCTGTTCGGCGATGTGTTCGAGCGCGTGCGCGCCGACTATGTCGAGAAGGTCGGCGACCAGGAGCTGATCGAGGCGGCGATCCAGGGCATGCTCACCTCGCTCGACCCGCACTCCAGCTACATGAACGCGAAGAGCTTCCGCGACATGCAGGTGCAGACCAAGGGCGAGTTCGGCGGCCTGGGCATCGAGGTCACGCTGGAGAACGGCCTGGTCAAGGTCGTCTCGCCGATCGACGAGACGCCGGCCGCGCGTGCGGGCCTGAAGCCCGGCGACTTCATCACCCATCTCGACGGCGAGCAGGTCATGGGCCTGTCGCTGCAGGAAGCGGTCGAGAAGATGCGCGGGCCGGTCAACTCCGACATCAAGCTCACCGTCAGGCGCGAGGGCGTCGAGAAGCCGCTCGACTTCACCCTGACCCGCGCGCAGATCAAGATCCAGTCGGTGCGCAGCCGCACCGAGGGCGATATCGGCTACATCCGCGTCACGACCTTCAACGAGCAGACCGACAAGGGCGTCGAGCGCGCGATCGAGCAGATCAAGAAGGACGCCGGCAGCAAGCTGGCGGGCTACGTGCTCGACCTGCGCAACAACCCGGGCGGGCTTCTCGACCAGGCGGTTTCTGTGTCCGACGCGTTCCTGGAAAAGGGCGAGATCGTCTCCACCCGCGGCCGCGGCACCGAGGACGGCCAGCGCTACAACGCGCGCTCGGGCGACCTGGCGGGTGGGCTGCCGATCGTGGTGCTGATCAATGGCGGCCCGGCCTCGGCGTCGGAGATCGTCGCCGGCGCGCTGCAGGACCACCGCCGCGCGGTCGTCATGGGCACGAAGTCCTTCGGCAAGGGCTCGGTGCAGACCATCGTGCCGCTGCCGGGTCACGGCGCGATGCGGCTCACCACGGCGCGTTACTACACGCCGTCGGGCCGGTCGATCCAGGCCAAGGGCATCGATCCGGACATCGTCGTCGAGCAGGGCCACCTGGAAGTCGCCAAGGCGCCGAGCGGCGGGCGCAGCGAGCGCGACCTGCGCCACTCGCTGTCGAACCCCGAAGACGCCAAGAAGGACCAGCCGAAGAAGGAAGAGCCGAAGAAGGACGAAGGCGCCCAGTCGAAACCCGATGCCGCGAAGCCCGAGGCCGGCAAGCCGGAAGCGGGCAAGACTGACGCCAAGGCCGACGCGACGAAGAAGACCGCCGCGGCCGACAAGCCGGAAGATCACCAGCTCGATCGCGCCATGGACCTGATCCGCGGCGTGAGCCTGTTCAAGGGACGTATGGTCAATTAGCGCCGTCCAGCCGCGCGACGACGATCTGGACGTTCCCGCCGAGGACGGCGAGGACGAGGCGGGTCGTCGCGCGCGGATGTCCGGCCGGCGGCTGGTGACGCTGGCGGCGCTGTTCATGCTGGCGATCGGCGGCGCGGGCGGCGCCGTGCTGTGGTTCAAGGGCCGGCCGGCATCGCCCCCGCCCAGCACCGTCGCCGAGATCACCGTCAAGCTGCCGCCGCCCGAGCCGGCCCCCGCGCCGCCTGCGCCTGCCGCTCCGGTGTCCGGTTCGGCCGCCGCCCCGCCGACGCCGCCCGAACCGGCCGCGCCGCCCTCTGGGGCCCCGAGGGCGGTCGACACGCCGCCGCCGCCGCCCCTGCCCCAGGCGCCGACGTCCGTGCCGCAGCGCCCGGTCCCCAAGCCGCCGGGCCCGGTCGCCGGCGCTCAGCCGACCCCCGCCCCTGGAGCGCCCGCCCCCGCGTCCCCGGCACCCGCAGTTCCCGCGCCGCCGCCGGTCGCGGAGACCAAGATCGCGGAGGTGAAGCTGGCGCTGTTCGACCCGGCCCTGGCCGAGCGGTCGAAGGACGGCACGCTGCCCATGATCGGCCGCGACGGGCGGCAGCCCTGGCAGGTCTATGCGCGCCCGTTCGACCTGACCGACAAGCGCCCGCGCGTCGCCATCGTGGTCACCAACATGGGGCTCAGCGCCGCGGCCACCGACCACGCGATCAACGCCCTGCCGGGCGCCGTGACGCTGGCCTTCGCGCCCTTCGCCGAGGGGCTGAAGGACGGGCTCGCCCGCGCCCGCGGGAAGGGCCACGAGGTGCTGCTGAACACGCCGATGGAGCCTGAGGGGTATCCGCGCAGCGACCCGGGCCCCAAGGCGCTGTTGACCAGCCTCAGCGAGGCCGAGAACCTCGAGAACCTGACCTGGATCCTGACCCGCGGCGAGGCCTATGTCGGCATCGCCAACCTGACCGGCGGGCGCTTCGCCCAGTCGCCCGAGCACCTGAAGCCGGTGCTGGCGATGCTGCGCCAGCGCGGCCTGCTCTATGTCGACCGCTGGGCCGGCAACGAAACGCCCTCGGGCAAGATCGCCAAGGAGATCGAGCTGCCCTTCGCCGGGGTGCAGCTCGTGGTCGACCAAGAGCCCACGAAGAACGGCATCGACGGCCGGCTGGCCGAGCTCGAGCGCATCGCCCGGCGCGACGGGCGCGCCGTGGGCCTGGCGCTGCCCTATCCCCTGTCGCTCGAGCGCATCGCGCTGTGGATCAACGAGCTCGACCAGCGCGGCGCGATCCTGGCGCCGGTCTCGGCCGTGGTCAGCGCCGCGAAATGACACTCTCCCGATGAGCGTCCTGCTGCCCTATGCCGAGCGGCCCTATCGCGACTGCGTGGGCTGCGCGCTGTTCAACGCGCAGGGCCTCGTCTTCGCCGGCCGGCGCGTGGACGACGCGGCCGGGCACTGGCAGATGCCCCAGGGCGGCATCGATCCCGGCGAGACGCCGGTGGCCGCTGCGCTGCGCGAGCTGAAGGAAGAGACCGGCACCGACCGGGCCGAGGTGCTGAGCGACCTCGGCCGCTGGCTGCAATACGACCTGCCGGCGGAGATCGCCGACCGCGTGTGGCGCGGCCGGTTCCGCGGCCAGCGCCAGCGCTGGTTCGCGCTGCGCTTCACCGGGCGGGACCAGGACATCGACCTGGAGCAGCATCACCCGGAATTCGCCGAGTGGCGCTGGATGGCGCTCGCCGACCTGCCGGCGACGGCGATCGGCTTCAAGCGCGACATCTACGCCGAGATCGCCCAGGCCTTCGCGCCCTACGCGCGCCCCGCCCGATAGCGCTCTTCAGCGCCGACGCGGCGGTTGCGCTGTGCTGCGCTCCCGGCGCATGATCGCGGCCATTCGATTCTCTTCCGGGGACATGGGGACCATGGGTCAGATTCTGTTCAAGAACGCCAAGCTGCTCGATCCGAACGAGGACGCATTGCAGGGCGGTACGTCGGTGCTGGTCGAAGGCGACAAGATCAAGGAAGTCTCGCAGAAGCCGATCAAGGCGCCGAAGGCCGACGTGATCGACTGCGGCGGCAAGACCTTGATGCCCGGGCTGATCGACTGCCATGTCCACGTCTTCCTGTCGGAAGTGAACATCCGCTTCCTGGAAGCGATGCCGCTGACGATGATGACGGCCAAGGGCGCCGACCAGGCCCTGGCCATGCTGAACCGCGGCTTCACCACGGTGCGCGACACCGGCGGCGCCGACTGGGGCATGCGCGACGCGATCGCTCAAGGCTACCTCAAGGGCCCGCGCCTTTTCATCGCCGGCCGCGCGATCGGACCGACCGGCGGTCACTCGGATGCGCGCCGCCGCACCGATTTCGGCGCCGGCTGCCGCTGCTGCAACGCCATGAACTTCTGCCTGGAGGTATCGGACGGCACCGACCCCGTGCGCGCCGCGGTGCGCGAGCAGCTTCGCCAGGGCGTCGACCAGATCAAGATCATGGTCTCCGGCGGCGTCGCCAGCCCCTACGACCCGCTCGACTCGCGGCAGTTCACGCTCGACGAGATCGGTGCGGCGGTCGAGGAGGCCGAGGCCTTCGGCCGCTACGTCCAGGCCCATGCCTACACGCCCGAGGCGATCACCCGCGCCGTCTCGAAGGGCGTGCGTACGATCGAGCACGGCAACCTGATCGACGAGAAGTCGGCCAAGCTGATGAAGCAGAAGGGCGCCTACATGGTCGCCAACCTCGTCGCCTACTACGCGATGAAGGAGCGCGCCAAGGAGTTCGGCATGAATGCCGACATGCTGGCGAAGAACGACCTGGTGATCGACGGCGGGCTCAAGTCGCTGGAGATCTGCAAGCGCGCCGGGGTGAAGGTCGGCTACGGCTCGGACCTGCTCGGCCAGCTCCAGGTCGACCAGAGCCGCGAGTTCCTGCTGCGCCGCGAGGTGCTGTCGCCGATCGAGATCCTGCGCCAGGCGACGCTGGTCGGCGCCGAGATCCTGCGCCAGGAAGGCAAGCTCGGCATCGTGGCACCCGGCGCCTATGCCGACATCCTCGTCGTTGACGGCGACCCGATCAAGAAGCTGGAGCTCTTGACCGGCCAGGGCGAGCACATGTCGGTCATCATGAAGGCCGGCCAGTTCCACAAGAACCGGCTCGCGGCCTGAGCGCCCTCGAACCGACCGCGCGTCAGCCCCGGCGGCGCGCGGTCACCTCGATCTCCACCTTCATGCGCGGGTCGACCAGGCCGCAGACGATGTCGGTCGAGGGCGGGCGGGCCTTCGCGAGGAATTCACGCATCACCGGCGTGCAGGGTTCCCAGAAGGCGGCGTCGGTCCAGTAGTAGGTGATGCGCACGGCGTCCTCGAGACTCGACCCGGCCTGCGCCAGGGCGTGCTGCACGTTCTCGAACGCCTTGCGGAGCTGCTTCGCCGGGTCGGCGTCGATGGCCCCGGTCGCGTAGTCGAAGCCGGTCGTGCCGGCGACGAAGATCCAGTCGCCGTCCACCAGCGCGCGCGAATAGCTGCCCTGCTCCTCGAACGCCGATCCGCTGGAAATCAATCGCCGCATCGCCATCCCCTGGTTGATGAAAGGCGATCCTAGCGCCATTCCGGGCTAGGATGCAGGCATGCGCGCCCTTATGGAGCAGTTCGCCCGGTTCGGCCTTGTCGGAATCCTGGCGGCCATCGGCCACTACGGGACCCTGATCGCGCTGGTCGAGCTGGCCGGGGCGGGGCCGGTGCCGGCCGCGCTCGGGGGCTATGTCGTCGGCGGCGCGATCGGCTATGTCGCCAACCGCCGCTTCACCTTCGACAGCGACGCCAGCCATCGGGTGGCGGTTGCCAAGTTCGTGCTCGTCGCCGTGGTCGGCTTCGGGTTGACCGGGCTGGTGATGGCGCTGCTGACCGGGCCGCTGCGGCTGCACTACCTGCCGGCGCAGCTCGTCACGACCGGCATCGTGATGCTGTGGTCGTTCTGGGCCAACAAGCTCTGGACCTTTGCGGAGCCGCGAAACTCATGACCGCGCCGGTGTCGATCGCGCTGCTCGCCGACGACTACGGCATCGCGCCGGGCGTCAGCCGGGGCATCCGCGAGCTGCTCCAGGCCGGGCGCCTGTCCGGCACGTCCTGCCTCGTCGTGTCGCCGCACTGGAAGGGCGAGGCGCCAGCCCTGCGCGGGCTCGATGCCTGGGCCGATATCGGCCTGCACCTGGCCTTCACCGACTTCGCGCCCCTCGGCGCCATGCCGGGACTGGCGCCGGGCGGAAGGCTGCCGGGCCTCGGCAAGCTCATCGCGTCGGCCTATCTCGGCAGGCTTCGTGCGGAGGAGATCGGCCAGGAGATCGACCGCCAGCTCGACGCCTTCGAACAGGCAATGGGCCGGCCGCCGGACTACATCGACGGCCACCAGCACGTGCAGCAGCTTCCCGTGGTCCGCGAGCTGCTGATCGACCGGCTGAAGCACCGCCTGCCGCCGGGCACGGCGCTGCGTGTCTGCCACGAGCCTTTCGCCGCCATCCGCCGGCGCGGCGTCGCCGTCATGCGCGCTGCGGTGATTGCCGCGATCGGGCGCGGCCTGCGGGCGATGGCGGACGACAACGACATCGCCAGCAACCGTCGCTTCGCCGGGGTGCGCGACTTCACCGAGCGGGCACCCTATCGGGATCTCTTCCGCCGCTATATTGCCGACCCACCGCACGGCCTCGCGACCATGTGCCATCCGGGATATCCGGACGACGCGCTCCGCCAGGTCGATCCGGTGGTCGACACGAGGCCCGGCGAACTCGCCTATCTGGCGGGGACCGAATTCAGCGAGGATCTGGCGACGGCCGGGGCGACACTCAGCCGCTTCACCCTTTTGGCCGCGCCACGAACGTCATCCGAACCTGGTTGAAGCCGAAGTTCGGCCGGCGCCGCTCGGCGTTGAAGCCGGCATCCGCCAGGTGTCGCAGCATCGCGTCCTCGGCATAGGTCCGAAGCCCCAGCTTCTGGCGCAGGCGCCGGTAGTCTGAGAAGAACGTCGCCACCAGGCCCAGCATGGCCGCGACCAGGAATCCCTCGCGCCAGGCGAAGCGCAGCAGGCCGGTCGTGTCGGCGACCAGCGTGTCGCCCGGCGGTATCACGTCCGCCAGCACCAGCCGGCCTTCCGGCTTCAGCAGGCGCCGCGCCGTCGCGAGCAGCGTGGCGAAGCCTTCGGGCGGTACGTATTGCAGCACCGAGTTGACGACCATCAGGTCGATGGCGCCGGCCAGCACCGGGTCGGCGAGCCCGGCATCGTCCAGCACCTCGATGCGCTCGTTGTCGGCGAAGCGCCGCGTCAGCCGAGCGCGCACTTCAGGCGCGGCATCGTAGAGATAGAGGCGCCGCACGCGCGCGGCCACGCGCGCCGCCTCCAGCGCGTCGCCGCAGCCGTAGTCGAGCACGGCGTCGCCGGCCGTGGGCGACAGCGACAGGATGTCGTCGGCCACGCGCCGGCAATGCACCTCTAGGTGCCGGTCGTTGACGTAGATGCGGTGGCTGCGATCCCAGAAATCCAGCCAGGACTTTACGTCCGGACCGGATCCGGACCCTGAAGGCACCATGCGCGGGAGTGTACGCTACTCGGCGGGATTGGTCGCGGGCTGCTGTTCCGGGGCGTCGGCGCGGGTCGACGCGGGAACCGTGCTGGGGCGCAGCGGCAGCACCGGCCGGGCGCGCTGCTCGACCGTCGGGTCGATGCCCTCGGTCTGGCGCAGGATGTAGAGTGGGCGCTGCTTGGTCTCTTCGTAGAGGCGGCCGATATAGGCGCCGATCACGCCGAGCGACAGAAGCTGCACGCCGCCCAGCACCATCACCGCGACGATGATCGAGGCATAGCCGGGCACGTCGACGCCCAGGATCAGCGTGCGGAACAGGAAATAGAAGCCGGTGATCACCGAGGGGAACGCGATCAGCGCGCCCAGGTAGCCACAGGCCTTGAGCGGCGCGGTGCTGAACGACACCAGCCCGTCCATGGCGAAGCGGAACAGCCGGCCCATGCCGAAGGTGCTGCGGCCATCGTGGCGCTGCTCGGGATCGAACGGCACGCCGGTGTGGCGGAAGCCGACCCAGGCATAGAGGCCCTTCATGAAGCGCGCGCGCTCGGGCATCGACTTCAGCGCGTCGACCACCTTGCGGTCGAGCAGCCGGAAGTCGCCGGCGCCGTTCGGCATCTCGACATCGGCCAGGCGACCGAAAGTCCAGTAGAAGGCATGGCTCGCCTGGCGGCGCAGCCAGCCGTCGGTCGACCGGTCGCGGCGCTGCGCGTAGACCATCTCGTAGCCGGCCTTCCACTTGGCCAGGAAGACCTCGATCAGCTCGGGCGGGTGCTGCAGGTCGGCGTCGATCAGCACCACGGCATCGCCGCTCGCCGCATCGATGCCGGCGGTGAGCGCGATCTCCTTGCCGAAATTGCGGGACAGCGACAGCAGGCGCACCGCGGGTTCGCGCGCGCGCCAGACCAGCAGGTTGCCCCAGGTCGCATCGGTGCTGCCGTCGTCGACACAGACGACTTCGTAGCGTAGCGACAGGCGATCCAGCGCCGGGAGCAGGCGGTGAAAGAACGCGTCGACGTTGCCAGCCTCGTTGTGCATCGGCACGACGACGGACAGGACAGGCCCTGAATCGGCGGCAGCGCTGGTCGACACGGCAAGGGCGTCTGTGGCTGGCGCCGGCGTCGCCAGCATGGAAGCGGACATCTGTGGCTACTCCACCCGGCGGCTCTTCGAGGCGCCTTTGCTAGTTCCCCACATGCAGAACGGCTGACGATCCGACTCTATTCCCACGGAATCGTGATCGGCGTGTGAACGCGCAAATCAAGGGGTTGGAGGATAGGGCGCATAGGTTAACGAGCGATGCCCGCGGACGTCGTAGACATAGGCCAG
>JAEULC010000431.1 GCA_016792605.1 Rhodospirillales bacterium | reverse complement strand
GCTCTCCGGCTCGTGCGGCAGCTCGTAGTTCACGACATGGGTGATGTTGTCGACGTCGATGCCGCGCGACGCGATGTCGGTGGCGACCAGCACCCGCACCTTGCCAGCATGGAAGCCCGCGAGCGCGCGCTGGCGCTGGTTCTGCGACTTGTTGCCGTGGATCGCCTCGGCATTGACGCCGGCACGCTCCAGGTGGTCGGCGACACGGTCGGCGCCATGCTTGGTGCGGGTGAACACGATCACCCGCGACATGCTGTCGTCGGCCAGAAGGTTGGTCAGCAGCGTGCGCTTGCGCGGCGCGTCGATATGGTAGACGCGCTGGTCGATGCGCTCGGCCGGGGTCGACACCGGCGCCACTTCGACACGCGACGGGTCGCGCAGCAGGTCGGCGGCCAGCTTGGCGACGTCGGTCGGCATGGTGGCCGAGAACAGCATCGACTGGCGCTCGACCGGCACGTGCGCGACGATCCGGCGCACGTCCTTGATGAAGCCCATGTCGAGCATCCGGTCGGCCTCGTCCAGCACCAGGTGCGTCAGGCGGTCGAGCTTCACGTGGCCCGTGCCCATCAGGTCCAGGAGGCGGCCGGGCGTGGCGATCAGCACGTCGACGCCGCGCGCCATGGCGTCCATCTGTGGGCGATGGCCGACGCCGCCGAAGATCACCGCCTGGCGGATCGCCAGGTGGCGGCCGTAGCGGCGGAAGCTCTCGGCGATCTGGATCGCCAGCTCGCGGGTCGGGGCCAGCACCAGGGCGCGCACGCCGCGCGGGCCCGCGCCGACGCGGTTGACCGTCAGGCTGTGCAGGATCGGAAGGGCGAAGGCCGCGGTCTTGCCGGTGCCGGTCTGGGCGATGCCCAGAAGGTCCCGGCCCTGCAGCAGGACCGGGATGGCCTGGGCCTGGATCGGGGTGGGGGTGGTGTAGTTCTCGCCGTCGAGGGCACGCTGAAGGGGCTCGGCGAGGCCGAGGGAGGCGAACGTCATGTCAGATGCGGTCAAAACAAGTCCTTTTGGCCGTCGAGGACTCGCGGGAATCTACCCGTCGAATCAACGCCGTACGGCACCATGTCGCAGCTAACCCAAGCGCGACTGGGACAGCCAAATTCCGGGGAGTTCTCTCGGGACCAGGCGCCGGGGTCGAAGCCCTGAGCGGCGCATCGCGCAATCGCGAGAAACCAGACTGGCGGGTAGATGAGGCTTTCCCTGCCCTTTGTCAAGCACTTATCGCAGTGCAACATCGAGGAAGCGGCGATCAGGGCGGCATGAACACGTTTCCGCCCGACCCGACGCAGCCGCCGCCGGGCCCAATGGTCGCGCCCATGACCGAGCAGCGCTCGTGGATGCTCATCGGCAGCGACAAGTCAGGCCCGACGCTCCCCTGCGACCATTGCTGTCGCAGGCGTTGCTGCGCCGCCGCCGCGCGCCGGGCGAGCGCGTTGAAGTCGGCGACGGGATCGCCGGCGAGAGGACGGCAGTCCGTGAGCTTGTCGGCGGCGACGTCCAGGCAGCGGCGTGTCATGCCGCCGCTCGCCTCGGTCGATACCAGCCACAGCACGCGCGCCTTGTCCGCCGGCTCGCCGAAGAAGCGCAGGGTCGCATTGGTGTAGCGGTCCTTCAGGCCGGCGGCGTGTGCGCGCTCGTAGAAGCGCGACAGGTCGGCGACCGGCACCGGGATCGGTCGCGGGCCCATGGCACGTCCCTGGCGCGGGGACACGAAGCTGACCAGCCCGCCGCCCTTGGTCGGCGCCATGGTCAGGATCTGGTCCTGGCTGCGAGAATAGAACCCGATCGACAGGCTGCTCTGCGGTCCGATCAGCCCCTCAGGCGTCGGCTTGCCGAAGGTGATCGAGTCGAGGCCGGCATCCGCCTGCCAGAGTGTCGCCAACTCCGCCGCGCGCATGGTCCAGTCGCTGACCCGCGTCGTCGGCTTCACGCGCATCAGCGTCGCCAGGCGCTTGAAGGTCGTCTCGTCCTCGTCGCCGGCGGGCTTCACCGTGAACCGGCTCCAGGTTCCCGTGAAGGAGAAGCCGTCGCCTTCACTGGCGTAGCCGCCGCGGTCCTCCAGCCCCGTGGTCGTCTTGCGCCAGTACTCGCCCTTGTCGGCGTACAGGTCGCCCCAGTCGACGACGAAGTCCTGCGGCCCGCGAAAGACCTGGAGGTAGAAGCCGGCCGGATCGATCCGCAGCTTGAACGTGCCGGTCTTGGCCATGGCCGCGGTGGCGACCTGGCCGGTGCCGTCCCAGGTGCCCTGCAGCGCCTTGTCGGGCGGGGACTGCGCGTGGACGGCAACGGAGATCGCGCAGGCCGCCAGCGCCAGGAGCGGCGCGCGCATCGTCCGTCGCCTTGGCTCAGCGCGGGCCGGCGCCGCAGCCCGGCGCAGGCATCCGGTAGCTGTAGGTCTCGCGCTCGTAGCGGACCTGCACCGAGCCGACGCTGCAGGCGCCGAGATTGGGCTCGGCGACAGCGAAGAAGCGGAACGCCTGGCCGGCATGGCCGATGACCTCGCGCGCATGGTCGACGGCGCGCTGCAGGTCGGGATTGAACTCGCGTTGCTCGATCAACCGGCGCTTGCGGCCGCCGATGGCGATGTCGGGATCGGCGACGCGGCGCGGCATCAGCGACGAACCATCCTTGATGTCGACCTCGGCGATGCCGAACAGCAGGTGGCCGCGCGTCCAGGCGCGTAAGCGCGCCTGGTCCTCGCGGTCTTCGGCGATCTGCGGCGCGATCCAGTAGATCATGACCTGCGACCCGTCGGGCCGGGGGTCGACGATGAAGAGATAGTCGCTGATCTGCTCGACGGGCGTCGGCCGCCACACCCGTGCCTGGGTGTCGCCGCCGAAGAACGCGAGCGCGGCGATCGCCGCCAGGATCGCAAACCGAATGCCGGGCATTGCTGGCCTTCCCCGTCGCGGACTACAATGCACACGAGACTATGCGGAAGTGCGGCCCATGAAAAGCGCGATCCTGAAATGCGGTGTCCTGGCGCTCGCGGTGGCGGTGGCCTTGCCGGTCGCGCCGAGGCCGGCCGGAGCATCGACAAAGAAGAACGCGGCGATCGCCGGCGGCATCGGCGGTGCGCTGCTGCTGGGCGCAGTGATCGCCAATTCGCAGAAGCGATCGAAAAAGAGCAACACGACGATCATCTACCAGCAGGCGCCGCCTCCGCCGCCGGTGGTCGTCGCGCCGCCGCCCCCACCGCCGGTCGCGCAGGCACAGCCGCAGGTGCTGCCGCCGAACTGCCAGGTCGTGTTGCAGACGATCCGCGTCGAAGGCATCCCGCAGCCGCAGCAAGCGCAGTCCATCGCCTGCCGCCAGCCGGACGGAAGCTGGCAGTACCGCTGACGACGGACCGAGGGCACCTGCTAGTCGCCGCCTTCGATCCGCTTGCGTCCGGTGATCATCGACTTCACCAGGTTTTCGCCGTGTTCGAGGCTGGCGAAGAGAACGCCCAGGACATGCAGCCCGATCAAGACGAGCGTCGCATGGACCAGGAACTCGTGGGCTTCCTCCATGACCTCCGACCCCCAGAAGGCGTCCGTGGTCATCAGGTGGCCGGTCGCCGCGATCGCCGACAGCATTGTCAGCAGCGCCACGACCATCGCCCCGCCGGCCGGGTTATGGCCCAGGTGGCGCGGCGCCCGTAGCTGCAGCATCTTCCCGATGTAGGTCCGTACGGCGCGCGGCCCGCGGACGAAATCGGTGAAGCGCGCGTGTCGCGATCCGACCAGGCCCCACAGGATGCGGGCCCCCACCAGGGCCGCAATCGTGTAGCCGGCAACCAGGTGCAGCCACTCGACGCGATCGCCCGTGACGTAGGCGAGCACGAACAGGCCGGCCGTGGTCCAATGGAAGACGCGGACGAACGGGTCCCAGACGCGGACCGTTGCCGGCGGCTCAGCGCCGCCGGCTTCGGTGATGGGTGACGCCATCGACATCGTTCCGATGCCCTACATCTTCGCGACGATGGCGCCATTGGTCGGATCGAGGAACAGCTCGGTCCGCGCGCCATTGGCATCCAGCGCGTAGATCTCGGCGCAGGTGTTCTTCATCTTCGCCTTGCTGATCTTGTAACCCTGGGCCTCCGCCTTGGCCTTCAGCTGCTCCAGCGTCAGCCACTGGTCCTTCGATGCGGCGGTGCAGGGACGGTCCAGGCTGCCGGCCAGCGCGGCATGGCCGGAAGCGATGGCAATGGCGGCGACGGCGGCGATGACGGCGATATGGCGCATGATCTAACCTCTCTTGCTGCTGAACCGCCGGCCCATCCGGCGGCTGACGGCCCGGACCGTCGCACAGCAGCGGAGTCGGCAAGCTGACGCCGCATGTCAGCTTGTTGTCAGCCGCCGCATGGCAAGGTGCTGCGTCGCCGCCTCTCCGCATGTAGGAATTAGTCGCGATGGTCCGGTCGGTACGACGAGGGGTTCTGCTTTCGCTTATGATCGGCCTCGCCGTGGCCGGGTCGGCACGCGCCGGCGAGGACGCGGACCAGGATCGCGTGCGGCGCGCGGTCGAGCGCGGCGAGATGCTTCCCCTGGCGACGATCCTCGCGGCGGTCCGGCCGCGGCTTCCCGGCGAGGTAGCAGGAGTCGAGGTCGAACGCCGCAAGGGAAAATGGCTATACGAGTTCCGCGTCATCGACGACAAGGGCCGGCTGTACGAGATCTATGTCGATGCAAAGACCGCCGAGATCGAGCGCATTAAGGCGAAGTGATGCGAGTTCTGGTCGTCGAGGATGATCCGCGCATCGCCGGCGATGTCGCCGCGGCCTTGCAGGCGGCCGGCTACGTGGTCGACGTCGAGACGAATGGCGAAGAGGCATGGTTCCGCGGCGATACCGAGGACTACGCCGCGATCGTCCTCGACCTCGGGCTGCCCGGCATGGACGGGCTGTCCGTCCTCAAGCGCTGGCGACACGGCGGGCGATCCGTTCCCGTGCTGGTGCTCACCGCGCGTGGCAGTTGGTCGGAACGGGTCGAAGGCATCGATGCCGGCGCCGACGACTACCTGCCGAAGCCGTTCCGGGTGGAAGAATTGCTGGCGCGGCTGCGCGCCATCATCCGACGCTCGGCGGGACAGGCGGGCCCGGTGTTCCATGCCGGCGCCGTCTGCCTTGACCCGCGCCTGATGAAGGTTGCGGTCGACGGCGTACCGGTTGCCCTGTCGGCGCTGGAGTATCGTCTCCTCGCGTTCCTGATGGTCAACAGTGGCCGGGTCGTTTCCCAGCAGGAGTTGATTGATCACGTCTATGGCCACGACAACGCGCAGGACGCCAACACGCTGGAAGTGCTGCTGGGCCGGGTTCGGCGCAAGCTGCCGCGATCGCTGATCGAGACGCGGCGTGGCTTCGGCTACCTGGTCGCGGGGCGGCGGGAATGAGGCCCGGCTCGCTCCGGCTGCGGCTGATGCTGGGGGGAATGGTCGCCATCGTCGTGGCGCTGGCGCTCGCCGGCCTGGGCCTTGTCCTGCTCTTCGACCGGCAGGCGCGGCGCGGCCTCGCCGAAGACCTGGATGTCCACTTGCGCCAGTTGGTCGCCGGCATCGACCTCGGCGCCGATGGCCGCCTGACGATCAACCGTCCCCCTGCAGACCCGCGGTTCGGCGATCCGCTCTCGGGCCTGTACTGGCAGGCGGGGGACGATCGCGACCAGCTTCTGCGCTCCCGCTCGCTGTGGGATGCGATCCTCGCGCTGCCGGTCGACGATCCCACCGTCGGCACGATCCACCGCCATGAAGTGGCTGGCCCCGGCGGCACGCGGCTGCTGGTCGCGGAACGGCGGGTGCAGTTGACCGTCTCCGGAACGACCCAGGCGGTCCGCCTTGCGGTCGCCGCCGATCTCGGGCGCGTCGCCGCGTCGCGGCGGGCGTTCGCCCGGGAGCTGGTGCCGGCCCTTGGCGTGCTCGCCATTGCGCTCGGCGCGGCGGCGTGGGCGCAGGTTCAGCTGGGCCTGAGGCCATTGCGGGCAGTGCGCAGCGCCGTCGCCGAAATCCGGGAAGGCAAGGCCAGACGCCTTGTGCCCGCAGTGCCGCTCGAACTGCGGCCATTGGTAGACGAGCTGAACGCGCTGCTGGAAGCCCAGGAGCGCGACATCGTGCGGTCGCGCGATCGTGCGGCAGACCTGGCGCACGGTCTAAAGACGCCGCTGTCGGCCCTGGCGGCGGACGCCCGGCGCCTGCAGGAGCGTGGACAGCATGACATCGCCAGCGAGATCGACGACCTGGTCGACGCCATGCGACGGCATGTCGACCGCGAGCTCGTGCGAGTCCGGCTGCGCGGGCCGGCATCCGGCCGCGTGCCGGAGTCGGCGCTCCTGCTGCCGTTGCTGCGGGGCCTGGTGGCTACGCTGGCGCGCACGCCGGCAGGAGAGCGCGTCGTCGTTGACGTGGCGATTCCGGCCGAGGCCGCGGTGCCGATCGAGCGCACCGACCTGGCCGAGGTGCTGGGCAACCTGCTGGAAAATGCGGTGCGCCATGCGCACGGACGGGTGCGGGTCACGATCGAGCCCGGCGCCCAGCCGGGCGTGTTGGTCGAGGACGACGGCCCCGGCGTCGCCGAGGGCGACCGGCAGCGAATCCTCGAGCGCGGCCGGCGCCTGGATAGCGGCGGCGGTGCAGGGCTGGGACTGGCAATCGTCCAGGACGTGCTGGAGGCGTATGGCTGGCGCCTGCGCCTGCGGTCGTCGCCGCTGGGCGGCCTGGCCGCGTCGATCGCGCCGGCGGAATTGCCGGACTAAGGCTTCAGGAAGCCGACGATTTCCTCGACCTGGGCAAGGATCGGCTTGGCCATCGCGTTGGCGCGCTCGGCGCCGTCGCGCAGCACCTGGTCGACATAGCCCGGGTCCTTGGTCAGGCGCTGCATCTCGGCGCCGATCGGGCCCAGCACCTGGACCGAGAGGTCGGCCAGGTCCTGCTTGAAGGACGAGAACTGCGCGCCGGCGTACTTCGCCAGCACGTCCTGGCGCGTCTGGTCGCTGAGCGCGGCAAAGATGCCGAACAGATTGTCGGCTTCCGGCCGCTTCTCCAGCTCCTCGATGCTGTCGGGCAGGGGATGCGGGTCGGTCTTGGCCTTGCGGATCTTGAGCGCGATCGTGTCGGCCGTGTCGGTCAGGTTGATGCGGCTGTAGTCCGACGGGTCGGACTTGCTCATCTTCTTGCTGCCGTCGCGCAGCGACATCACGCGCGTCGCCTCGCCCTGGATGATCGGCTCGACGATCGGGAAGAACTCGACGCCGAAGTCGTGGTTGAACTTCTGCGCGATGTCGCGCGCCAGCTCGAGGTGCTGCTTCTGGTCCTCGCCGACCGGCACATGCGTCGCCTTGTAGACCAGGATGTCGGCCGCCATCAGGTTCGGATAGGCGAAGAGCCCGACCGAGGCGTTCTCGCGGTCCTTGCCGGCCTTCTCCTTGAACTGCGTCATGCGGTTCAGCCAGCCCATGCGCGCGACGCAGTTGAAGATCCAGGCGAGCTGCGCATGCGCCGGCACGCGCGACTGGTTGAACAGGATGTGCTTCCTGGCGTCGATGCCCGAGGCGATGAACGCGGCCGCCACCTCGCGGGTCGACTTGCGCAGCTCCGCGGGGTCCTGCCACAGCGTGATCGCGTGCTGGTCGACGACGCAGAAGATGCAGTCGTTGTTCTCCTGCAGGCGCACGAAATTGCGCAGCGCGCCCAAGTAGTTGCCGAGATGTAGGTTTCCGGTGGGCTGAATGCCCGAGAAGATCAGCGACATGACGCCCAGCCTCGCGTGGAATCGGGTCGGGGGAAAGGGACGGCTTTATGGCGGCTTAACGCCAGTGCGGTCAAGCTTTCCGCCGCAGCGCGGCCCTGAGGTCGCCGGGCCGCGCGGCGCCCAGGACGAGGCAGCCGAGCCCGTAGATCCCGAGGCCGGTGGCGATCAGCACGGCCAAGGCCGCGGCGCGGCCCACCGGCGCACCGCGGAACCAGGGCTCCAGGTAGAGCTGCAGCGCGTAGAGTCCGCCCGCCATCAGCACGGTCGCGGCCAGGATGCGCGGCAGGCGCTGCTTCAGGCGCGGGTCGGGCGCAAGGAAGCCGCGCCGCCACAGGATGACGCCCAGCGCCAGCGCGTTGACCCAGGATGAGGCCGCGGTGGCGATGGCGATGCCGACATGCTCCAGCGGGATCATCAGACTCGCCGCGAGCGCGATGTTCACGACCATCGACGCGACGCCGATCTTCACCGGAGTCGCCATGTCCTCGCGCGCGAAGAAGCCGGGCGACAGCGCCTTGATCAGCACATAGGCCGGCAGGCCGGTCGCAAACGCAGTCAACGTCGTGGCGGTCCGGTCGACGGCGTCCCAGCCGAAGGCGCCGCGCTGGAACAGCACCGCGATGATCGGCCAGGCCGAGACCAGCAGCGCCGCGGCGGCGGGCAGGGTGAGAAGAAGCGCGAACTCGATGGCGCGGTTCTGGTTGGCGCGCGCGGACTCCATCTCGCCGGCGCGCAATTGGCGCGACAGCAGCGGCAGCAGGGCGACGCCGACCGCGACACCGACCACGCTGAGCGGCAGCTGGTTGATGCGGTCGGCGTACCAGAGGTACGAGATCGCGCCCGAGGGCAGCAGCGAGGCCAGCACCGTGCCGAGCCACTGGTTCAACTGGAACACGCTCGCCCCGAAGATGCCGGGCAGCATCAGCGCGAAGAGCCGCTTGATGTCCGGCGTCAGCCGGGGCGCCGGCAGGCGCGGCAGCATGCCCGCCCGCGCGGCGTCCTGCGCCAGCCAAAGGAACTGCGCGATGCCCGCCAGAGCCACGGCCCAGGCGAGCGCATGGCCCGGCGTCGTGGTCCAGTGCACCGGCCCCAAGAGCGCCAGGATCATGATGATGTTGAGCAGGATCGGCGCCGCGGCGGCCACGGCGAAGCGGTCGATCGCGTTGACGATCGCGCCCAGCATCGACACCAGCGCCATCATGAGGAGGTAGGGAAAGCAGATTCGGGTGAACTGCACCGCCAGCTCGAATTTCTGCGGTTCGTCGGCGAAGCCCGGCGCGAAGGCCAGCATCAGCCACGGCATGGCGACCTGCACCAGCACCGTGAACGGGATCAGCACCGCGATCAGCACCGCCAGGGCCCGGCCGGCGAAGGCGCGCGCGGCTTCGGGGCCGTGTTCCTGCAAGGTGCCGGCGAAAAGCGGAACAAACGCCGAGTTGAACGCCCCCTCGGCGAACAACCGGCGGAACAGGTTGGGGAACTGGAACGCGACGAAGAAGGCGTCGGCCATGCCGCCGGCGCCCATCAGGGCCGCCATCATGACGTCGCGGATGAAGCCCAGCACGCGGCTGAGCATGGTATTGGCGCCGATCGTGGCGATGCCGCGCAGGAGCGCCATGGATCAGGGGGCGTCTTTCGGCAGATGTCTAGCCTGGATAGTGTCCAACAAGCATTGCGTACGCTCTTCGCGAGCCTCGCGGATGATCTGGTCGGCGGTTGGCGCTCCCAGAGGACGCACTGGGGACATCGCTCGTATTTCCGCCAGGTTGACGAGGAGCGCCTTGCGCTTTTGGGTCCGCTTGCTTAGCAGATCATCTTCAGTAGCCATGGCGGACGACCATCATTCCGCCGCGACGCGGGCGCGCGGCGCACTGGCGCGGCGACGGGGTGCGGTCTCCTCGCCGGCCGCCGCGGCCGCGGGAGCGGCAGGGGCAGCCGGATCGCTCAGCGCGGCCATCAGGTGGTCGCGGATGTTGGCGAGCTTGTGGTCCTCCACCACCTTCATACCGAAGATGTCCTTGACGTAGAACACGTCGACCACGCTCTCGCCGTAGGTCGAGATCCGCGCCGAGGAGATCTGCAGGTTGCTGGCGGTCAGCGCGCGCGTCACGTCGTAGAGCAGGCCGGGCCGGTCGCGGCCGTTGACCTCGACCACCGTGTGGGTCGCGCTCGCCTTGTTGTCGATCAGTACGCGCGGCGGAACTTTGAACACGCGCGTGCGGCTCTGGATCGCGGCCGGCTTGGCCAGCTCCTGTCGCGGCAGCAGCTTTCCCGACAGGGCCTGCTCGATGCGCGTCGCCAGCTTGGCCAGCCGGTCCGGCCGGTCGAAGGCGCCGCCATCCGCGCTCTGCACCGAGAAGGTGTCGAGCGCCATGCCGTCGTTGGTGGTGAAGATGCGCGCCTCGACGATGTTTGCGCCGCTGACCGCCAGCGCCCCGGCGATGCGGCTGAACAGGCCGGGATGGTCCTCGGTGTAGATCGTGACCTCGGTGATCGCGCGCGGCCGGTCGACCTTGGTATCGACGGTCAGCGGCGCCTGCTCGCGGTCGGCGCGCCGGATGACGCGCGCGTGGCGGGCAAGCGTCGGCAGGTCGAAGGTCAGCCAGTAGGCCGGGCCGCAGCGCTCGCGATGCCGCGCGAAGTCCTCGTCCGACCAGTCCTTGAGCTCGGCGCGCAGCGCATCCTGCTTGGCGCTGGCGCGCGCCTTCACGCCCTTGCCCGCGCCCAGCGCGCCCGACAGCAGCTCCTCGGCGCGCCAGTAGAGCTCGCGCAGCAGCGTCGCCTTCCAGTTGTTCCACACGTTCGGGCCGACGGCACGGATGTCGGCGACGGTGAGCACCAGCAGCAGGCGAAGGCGCTCCGGGCTCTGCACCAGGGCGCAGAAATCGGCCACGGTCTTGGGATCGTCGATGTCGCGCTTGAAGGCGGCGTAGCTCATCAGCAGGTGGTAGCGCACCAGCCAGGCGACGGTCTCGGTCTCGGCCTCGGTCATGCCCAGGCGCGGGCAGACCTCGTGCGCGACCTGCTCGCCCAGCACCGAATGGTCGCCGCCGCGGCCCTTGGCGATGTCGTGCAGCAGCACGGCCATGTAGAGCACGCGGCGCGACAGCACCTTGTGCACCACCTCGGTGGCGACGGGATGGTCCTCGGCCAGCTTGCCCTTCTCGATCTGGTGCAGGATGCCGATGGCGTAGAGCGTGTGCTCGTCGACCGTGTGCACGTGGTACATGTCGTACTGCATCTGCGCCACGACGCGACCGAAGTCGGGCAGAAAGCGGCCCAGCACGCCCGCCTCGTTCATGCGGCGCAGCGCGGTCTCCGGATCCTGGTCGGCGGTGAGGATGTCCAGGAACAGCGCGTTCGCCGCCGGATTGGCGCGCAGCTTGGCGTTCACCAGCCGCTGGTCGCGGCGGATGGCGCGCAGCGCGTTCGGGTGCAGGTCCAGCCCGTTCTCCTGCGCTACGCGGAAGAAGCGCAGGAGGTTGACCGGGTCGGCGCTGAACACCTTGTCGTTCTTGATGTCCAGGCGCTCCTGGTCGACGAGAAAGTCGCCGAAGTCCTTGCGCCACGGCGCGATGCGGCCCAGCGCGGCCAGCGGCTTGCGCTTGGT
>JAEULC010000421.1 GCA_016792605.1 Rhodospirillales bacterium | reverse complement strand
GCGGCGGATCACGCGTGCCGGTAGCCGCCGGGGCCGCGCGGCGTGCGGTCGGCGCCCTCGCCGTCGACCACGCGGACCTTCGGCGCGCGGGCGCGGCGCGCGCCCATGCGGCCGATGCGGGTGATCGGCGTGTCGGTGTCGTGGGCGATCTTCTGGATGCGCCTCGCGGCGCTGGGCGGCGCGGTCACCAGCAGCTCGTAGTCGTCGCCGCCGGTCAGCACCTCCCCGGCGAGGCCGGGATAGGCCTGGAGCGCCAGGCGGCCGGCGGGCGACAGCGGCAGCTCGTCCCAGTCGATCCAGGCGTCCAGCCGCGAATGCTTGGCGATATGCGCGAGGTCGCCGACCAGCCCGTCGGAGACGTCCATCGCGGCGTTGACCACGGCGGCGAGCGCCTGGCCGGCCTGGAGCCGGGGCTGCGGCAGGTGGTAGCGGTCGGCGAGGAACGCGCGCTGCGCCGGCGACAGGTCGGCGAGCCCGTCGCGCGCGGCCAGCAGGCCCAGCGCCCCGTCGCCGATCGTGCCAGTCAGCCAGATCTCGTCGCCCGGCTCGGCGTCGCCGCGCCTTGGGATGGACCTGGCCGAGGTCGCGCCGAGGATGGTGATCGAGATCGTCGTCGGCCCCGGCGTGTGCGTCGTGTCGCCGCCGAGCAGCGTCACGCCGAATTCCTTCTGGTCCTCGGCGAGGCCCTTGGCGAAGAGCTCGACCCAGTGGTCCTGCGTGCCCGTGGTCAGCGACAGGGCGACCAGGTAGCCGAGCGGCCTCGCGCCCTTGCTCGCGAGGTCGGAGAGGTTGACCCGCAGCGCCTTGCGCGCGATGAGGTCGGGCGGCTCGTCGCCGACCAGGTGGATGGTGTCGACGATCGTGTCGGTCTTCAGCACCAGGAGCTGGCCGGGCGGCGGCTTCAGGACGGCGCAGTCGTCCTCGAGATTGGCGGCCCCGGCCGCGCCCTTCGCCAGCGGCGCGAAGAACCGGGCGATGCGGCCGAACTCGCCCAGCGGCGGGTGCGGGGACGCAGCCGCGGCCGGCGGGCGCTTACGCGGCCGGCGGCTTGCCACCGCGCGTCTCCGCTTCCGGCAACCTCAGCTCGCGCGCCAGCCGGTCGAGCACGGCATTGACCATGCCGGGTTCCTTTCCCGAATAGAACGCATCGGAAATCGAGACATACTCGGAGATCACCACCGGCGTCGGGATCTCGGGCAGCTCGGCCAGCTCGTAGACGCCGCAGCGCAGGATCTGGCGCAGGATCGACTCCAGGCGCTCGAGCGGCCAGGCGTCGGGCAGCACGGCGGCGATCAGGTTGTCGAGCTCCTCGCGCTTCGTCGCGGCGCCGAGCGCGATCGCGCGGAACAGGTGCTCGTCGGCGCCGCCATACTGGTCGCCGTCGAGCTCGCGGCCGATGCGGTGCTCGACGAACTCGGCGATCACCTGCTCCGGCTTGCCGCCGTTCATGTCGAGCTGGTAGAGCGCCTGCACCGCGGCGAGCCGCGCCGCGCCGCGTTTCCCCGCGGGCGGCGCCTTGGTGGGCTTCTTGATCTTGACGGGAGCGGCCATCGTCAGCGCGGGAACAGGTGGAAGTGGCGCTTGATCTCGATCATGCGCAAGGCCGCCCTGGCCGCGCGGCCGCCGTGGTTGTGCTTGGTCACATCCGCCCGCGCCCAGGCCTGCTCGATATTCTCGACGGTCAGGATGCCGTAGCCGATCGCCAGCGTGTGGCGCAGCGCCAGGTCGTTGAGGCCGCGCGCGCTTTCCTGGCAGACATAGTCGTAATGCGTGGTCTCGCCGCGGATCACGCAGCCGAGCCCCACGAATCCGTCGAAGCGCCGCCTGGCGGTGAAGAAGTCCATCGAGCGCACGGCGATCTGCACCGCCGCGGGGATCTCGAACGCGCCCGGCACCTCGACCCGCTCGTAGGTGGCGCCGGCCTGGTCGAGCGCCGTGGTCGCCCCCTTGGCCAGCTCGTCCGCCAGGTCCTCGTAGAACCGTGCCTCGACGATCATGATATGCGGCTTGTCGCTCACCCGATGACCCTTCGTTTAGCCTTGATTTCCCGCCGTTTCCGCGAGGCGCTGAACATAGCGCGCGAGCATGTCGATTTCCACGTTCACCTGCTGGCCGACCTCAAGCGCGCCCAGCGTCGTGGCCGCCTGGGTGTGCGGGATGATGTTGACCCCGAACCGCGTCTCGCTGCCGCCCGGGCCCCCCGCATCACGGACCTCGTTCACCGTCAGCGACACGCCCTCGACCGTGACCGAGCCCTTCGGCGCGACGAAGCGCCCGAGCGCTTTCGGCAGGGCGAAGACCAGCCGGGCGCTGTCGCCGTCGGCCGCGCGCGACGCCAGCGCCGCCAGCCCGTCCACGTGCCCCGAGACGATGTGGCCGCCGAGCTCGTCGCCCATCTTCAAGGCGCGCTCGAGGTTGACCCGCGTGCCCTCGCGCCACCGGCCCAGCGTGGTCTTGGACAGCGTCTCGGCCGAGGCCTGCACCGCGAACCAGGCGTCTCCAGGCTTGCCCCCGACCTCGATGGCCGTGAGGCAGCAGCCCGCGCAGGCGATCGAGGCGCCGATGGCTATCGTCGCCGGGTCGTAGGCGCAGGCGATCTCGAGACGCATGTCGCCCGCCCCTTGGCCCGCGGGAACCACGCGCCGCACGCGGCCGATATCCGTGACGATGCCGGTAAACAAGTCAGTCCGTCCGCTGTCCAGAAAACCGGCCGGACCTTAGCCCGCTTGGCCTTGCGTTGCCATGGCCTAGGCCATGGCGGGGGCCCCCGATGCCATGGGGGATGCCATGGCATAGGTCTCGACCGTGTCCGGGCCGACCGCACCCAGGGAAACCCGCGTGAAACCATGGGCTTCGGCGACGGTGTTCACGTCCATCCCGGCGAGCGCCGCCACGCCGTCCCCGCCCAGCAGGACGGGCGCGCGGAACCAGACCATCCGGTCGACGAGGCCGGCCTTCAGCAACCCGGCCGCAAGCCGGCCCCCGCCCTCCACCAGCACCCGGGTCAGCCCCCTGGCGCCCAGGGCCTGGAAGGCGGAAGCGAGGTCGAGGGAGGCGCCCGCCGATGCGACCGGCAGCACCTCCACCCCGGCCGCCGCCAGGGCCGCCACGCGCGCCTGGTCGGCGTCGGCCCGTGACAGCAGCCAGGTCGGCTGCTTCCCGACGCCTGTCCCTGCCCGGCGCACGAGGTCGAGGCCAGGCGCCAGCCGCGCCTGGCTGTCGGCGACAACCCTGACGGGCTGGCGCGCCCCGGATGTCTCCCACCCCGGCAGCCGCACATCGAGCCGCGGATCGTCGGCCAGCGCCGTGCCGATGCCGACCATGACCGCGTCGTGCCTGCTGCGCAGCAGGTGCCCG
>JAEULC010000398.1 GCA_016792605.1 Rhodospirillales bacterium | reverse complement strand
TCGCCAAGGCGCTGCACCTGGTGATCGACATGGACAGGATGGTCGGCGGCCAGTTCGAGGAGGGCCTCGGCAATCTGCGCAAGGTCGCGGAGGCCAAACCCTGATCGAGTTCCCCCAAGCGTTACGAGGAGAAACGCGATGACCGTCCAGCCCTACCTGATGTTCGAGGGGCGCGCCGAGGAGGCCGCGAAATTCTACGAGAAGGCGATCGACGCCAAGATCCAGGACTTCATGCGCTACAAGGACGCGCCGGCCACGGATGGCCCGCCGCCCGAGGGATGCGCCCCGGGTCCCGCCATGACCCCCGACAAGGTCATGCACATGAGCCTGAAGATCGGCGACGCCACGATCATGGCATCCGACGGCATGTGCTCGGGCAAGCCCAACTTCCAGGGCATCTCCCTGGCGCTGATCGCCAAGAGCGAGGCCGAGGCCAACCGGAAGTTCGCCGCCCTGGGCGACGGCGGCCAGGTGCAGATGCCGCTCGGCAAGACCTTCTTCTCGCCGGCCTTCGGCATGGTCGCCGACAGGTTCGGCGTGTCGTGGATGGTCGTCGTCATGTAGCGGCGCGTCAGCGTAGCGCCGGGTCGGCCCTGAGGCGCTCCACCGCGAGATCGACGAAGCCGCGCACCCGCGCATTGGCCCGCCGTCCCTCGCGGTGGACGACCTGGACCGGCACCGGCGGCAGCTCGTGATCCGCGAGCACGACCTTCAGCTTTCCTGATTTCAGTTCCGGCGCCGCCTGGTACCGCAGCACACTGGTCAGCCCCTGCCCGGCAACCGCGGCGGCGACCGCCACCTCGGCCGTGTTGGCGACGAACCGCACGCTCGGCCGGATCGTCCGCACGCGCGTTCCCGACTGGAACGACCACTCCCGTGCCGGCCCGATCGGCGCGAAGGCGATGGCGTCGAGCGTCGCCAGCGCGTCGGGCGTTCGCGGCTCGCCATGCGCCTTCAGGAACCCGGGCGACGCGCAGACCACGCGCCGCATCTGCCCGACCCGCGTCGCCGTCAGGGTGGAATCCTGCAGGTGCGCGATGCGCACCGCGACGTCGTAGCCCTCGTCGATCAGGTCGACCAGGCGATCCGCCAGGTAGAGGCGGGGTGCGACTTCGGGATGCCGCCGCGCGTAGTCGAGCAGGATCGGCGCGACGAACAGTCGCCCGAACATCGCCGGCGCCGTGACGCCGAGCGGACCGGCCGCCGCGCCATGCGCGCCGGTCGCGGACGCCTCGGCCTCGTCGATCTCGCCCAGAATGCGGCGGCAGTCCTGCAGGTAGCGGCCGCCGGCGTCGGTCAGGCGCACCTGCCGCGTCGTGCGATGCAGCAGCGGCGTGCCCAGCCGCTGCTCCAGCGCCGCCACGGCCCGCGTGGCCGCCGGCGCCGAGACGCCGAGCGTGCGCGCGGCCGGGGCGAAGCCCTCGGCTTCGGCCACCGCCACGAACAGCCGCATCATATCGAGCCGGTCCATTTCACTATTTCAATGGATGAAACAGTATCTTGTCAATTGACCGTATTCTTTCGAGCGCCTCGAAGGACCATTCTCCCCGCAACACGACAATGCCAGGAGGACATCCCATGCCGACCACGACCAACCCGCCGATCCGCCTCCGCCTCCACCGCCACCCCCTGTCGGGCCACGCGCACCGCGTCGAGCTGCTGTTGCGCATGCTCGACCTGCCCTACGCCGCCCAGGACGTCGACCTGCTGGCCGGGGCACACAAGAAGCCCGAGTTCCTGGCGCTGAACCCCTTCGGCCAGGTGCCGGTGCTGCAGGACGGCGACCTGACGCTCTTCGACAGCAACGCGATCCTGGTCTACCTGGCCAAGCGCTACGACAGGTCGGGTCGCTGGCTGCCGGACGACGCCGCAACGGCAGCGCATGTGCAGCAGTGGCTGTCGGTCGCGGCCGGCCAGCTCGTCAACGGGCCCAGCACCGCGCGGCTGGTGACGCTGTTCAAGGCGCCGCTCGACCACGACCGGGCGCTGGCGATCTCGGGCCAGCTCTTCGGCGTGATCGACCGCCACCTGGCGACGCGCGACTTCCTCGCCGCCCCCGAGCATCAACCGAGCCATGCGACCATCGCCGACCTCGCGATCTATTCCTACACCGCGCACGCGCCGGAAGGCGGCGTGTCGCTGGAGGCCTTTTCGCACTTGAAGCGCTGGCTGAAGCGCGTCGAGGCCCTGCCTGGCTTCGTCCCCATGCAGGCAAGCCCGCGCCTGGCAGCCTGACGGGGAAGACATCCATGCCGATGACGTTTCACGACGGCGAGCGCGCGCTGCAGGCGCGGCTCGGCCTGGCCGAGCGGCTGGAGCAGACCGGCAGCCGCATGGTGCGCGACTTCATGCCCGACCAGCATCGCGACTTCTTCGCCATGCTGCCGTTCCTGATCGTCGGCAGCCTGGATACCAAGGGACGCCCCTGGGCGTCGATCCTGGCGGGTCAGCCCGGCTTCGTGCAGTCGCCGGACCCGCAGACGCTGACGGTCGCCGCCCGGCCGGGTTTCGGCGACCCGCTGGCCGAGAACCTGTCGACCGGCGTGCCGCTGGGCCTGCTCGGCATCCAGCCCGAGACGCGGCGGCGCAACCGCATGAACGGCCGCGCGATGCTGCTGGGCAGCGCGGGCTTCGCGGTCGAGGTCGACCAGAGCTTCGGCAACTGCCCCAAATACATCCAGGCGCGCAGCCCCCGTTTTGTCGCCGAGCCGGAGACGATGCGGCAGGAAAAGCCGGTGCTGGCCGAAAGCGCCCTTCTGTCCGACCGCGCCCAGGCGATGGTCGAGGGCACCGACACGTTCTTCCTCGCTAGCGCCTCGGCCAACCCTGCGCAGGGCGGCAACCAGGGGGTCGACGTGTCGCACCGCGGCGGCAAGCCCGGCTTCGTGCGGGTCACGCGCGAGAATGGCCGCGCCGTGCTGACCGTCCCCGACTTCTCGGGCAACATGCTGTTCAACAGCTTCGGCAACCTGCAGGTCAACCCGCGCGCCGGGCTGCTGTTCGCCGACTTCGCGACCGGCGACCTGCTCTACCTCACCGGAACGGCCGAGGTGATCTGGGACGGGCCCGAGGTGGCCGCGTTCGCCGGCGCCGAGCGCCTGATGCGCTTCACCCTGGAAGAAGGCCGCCTGGTCCCCGGCGCCCTGCCGCTGCGCTGGTCGCGCCCGGTCTACGCGCCGCAGCTCGCAGCGACGGGGGAGTGGCCGGTCTAGGCGGCGTCGGCCGCCTTCGCCAGGTAGGGTCGGATCGCCGCCACGGCCCGC
>JAEULC010000379.1 GCA_016792605.1 Rhodospirillales bacterium | reverse complement strand
ACCAGCGCCATCGGCCCGCCGACCGCCGCCTCGGGCCCGACATGGCCGATGCAGAAGCCGCGCGTGCCGCCGGAGAAGCGCCCGTCGGTGACCAGCGCCACCTTCTCGCCCATGCCGCGGCCGTAGAGCGCCGAGGTGGTGGAGAGCATCTCGCGCATCCCAGGCCCGCCCTTCGGTCCCTCGTAGCGGATGACCAGCACTTCGCCTTCCTTGAACTTGTTCTTCAGCACCGCATCGAGGCAGTCCTCCTCGCAGTCGAACACCCGCGCCGGGCCGCTGAACTGCAGGCGCTTCATGCCGGCGATCTTCACGATCGCCCCCTCGGGCGCCAGCGTGCCCTTCAGCCCGACCACGCCGCCGGTCTTCGACAGCGCCTTCTTGACCGGGAAGACGACGTCCTGGTTGGGCGGGATCTTCACCCCGCGCACGTTCTCGGCGATGGTCTTGCCGGTAACCGTGATGCAGTCGCCGTGGATGTGGCCGGCGTCGAGCAGCGCGCGGATCACGATGCCGACGCCGCCGACATCGTGCAGGTCTTTGGCCACGTAGCGCCCGCCCGGTTTCAGGTCGGCGATGTAGGGCGTGCGGCGCATGATCTCGGCCACGTCGAACAGGTCGAACTTGATCCCGGCCTCGTGCGCCATCGCCGGCAGGTGCAGCGCGGCGTTGGTCGAGCCGCCGGTCGCGGCCACGACGGCCGCCGCGTTCTGCAGCGACTTCAGCGTCACGATGTCGCGCGGGCGCAGGCCCTGCTTGATCAGGCGCATCACGGCCTCGCCGGACTTCTCGCCGAACGCGTCGCGGCCCTCGTAGGGCGCGGGCGGGCCGGACGAGCCCGGCAGCGCCAGGCCGATCGCCTCGCTGACGCAGGCCATGGTGTTGGCCGTGTACTGGCCGCCGCAGGAGCCGCCCGAGGGCAGCGAGACGCTTTCGATCTCCTTCAGGTCGGCGTCGGAGATCTTGCCGGCCGAGTGCTGGCCGACGCCCTCGAACACCTCGACTACGGTCATGTCCCTGCCCTTGTAGCGGCCGGGCAGGATCGAGCCGCCATAGAGGAACACCGAGGGCACGTTGAGGCGGATCATCGCCATCATCAGCGCCGGCAGGGTCTTGTCGCAGCCGGCGAGGCCGACCAGCGCGTCGTAGCAGTGGCCACGCATGGTCAACTCGATCGAGTCCGCGATCACCTCGCGGCTGATCAGCGACGACTTCATGCCGGCATGGCCCATGGCGATGCCGTCGGTCACGGTGATGGTGGTGAATTCCCGGGGTGTTCCGCCGGCGGCCTTGACGCCCTTCTTCACCGCCTGGGCCTGGCGCGCCAGCGTGATGTTGCAGGGCGCGGCCTCGTTCCAGGTGGTGGCGACACCGACAAAGGGCGCCTTGATCTCGGCCTCGGTCATGCCCATCGCGTAGTAGAACGAGCGATGCGGCGCGCTGGTCGGGCCGACCGAGACATGGCGGCTCGGCAGGTGCTTCTTGTCGAATTTCGGGTTCGGCTTGCTCTTGCTCTTCACGGTCACGGGCGCACTCTCCCCAGGTTCGGGCTCTTTGTGGGCGGGAGAATAGTGCCTTGCGCGCGGAAGGGCCATACGCAGGGTGTCGATGGCCCCCATTCGCGGCGGTGATGGCCCGGCAGCGCAAAAGAAAACGGCCCGGCGGTTGCCCGCCGGGCCGTCGTCGTCAGCCTAAGACTGGCTTAGAGCTGCTTGTACTTGCCGTCCTTCGTCCACGTGTACCACACGTAGTTGGAGTTCGACACGTCGCCCTTGTCGTCATAGATCAGCTTGCCGAGGACGGTGTCGAAGGTCTTGCCGTGGATCTGCGCAGCAACCTTCTTGGCGTCCCAGCTGTTCGCCGCCTTCACCGCCGCCGCGTAAACCTGGAACGCGGCATAGGTGTAGAGGGTGTAGCCTTCCGGCGTATAGCCACCGGCCTTGAACTTGTCGACGATCGCCTTGGCGGCCGGATTGCTCGTCGGATCCGGCGCGAAGGTCATCAGCAGGCCTTCGCCGGCCGGGCCGGCGATCTTCCAGAACTCCTCGGTCACCAGCGCGTCTTCGGAGATGAACTGGGCCTTGAAGCCCTGCTCACGCGCCTGCTTCACCATCAGGCCGACTTCGGTGTGGTAAGAGCCGACATAGACGACGTCCATGTTGCCGGCCTTCATCTTGCTGATCAGCGCGGTGAAGTCCTTGTCGCCCTTCTGGAACGAGTCGTAGAGGGCTTCCTTCTGGCCGGCGGCGTTGTAGGCCTTCTTGGTCTCGTCGGCGATGCCCTGCCCGTACGGCGTCTTGTCGTGCAGGATCGCGACCTTCTTGCCCTTGTACTTCTCGGCGACCCACTTGCCGGCGATCTTGCCCTGGATGTCGTCGCGGCCGCAGGTGCGCGCCACGGTCGTCCAGCCCTTCGCCTTCGCCTCGTCGGTCAGGCGCGGGTTGGTCGAGGCCGGGGTGATCTGCATGATGCCGTTTTCCTGGTAAACGGCAGACGCCGGGATCGACACGCCCGAGCAGTAGTGGCCGGCAACGAAGACGACCTTCTTCTGCACGAACGAGTTGGCGACCGGAAGAGCCTGCTTCGGCTCGCACTGGTCGTCGCCGATCTCAAGCTTCAGCTTCTTGCCCAGCAGGCCGCCGGCGGCGTTGATGTCCTTGATGGCCATTTCGGCGCCGCGCTTCATCTGCTCGCCGAACACCGCGTCGCCGCCCGTCATCGGGCCGGCGGTCGCGACCACCACGTCTTGCGCATGCGCGGCCGCGGCCAAGGCCGTGGCGGCGACGGCGCCCAGAAGGAAACCAGAGAACCTACGCATCCATCTCTCCCTGCTTCAAAGTGAAACAAATCCCCGTTACGCTGTTCTCGAAAACCTCCCGGTTTTCAAGCTCTTGGTGCCATAGTGATGCCACAATTCGCGGCCTCCTGGCAATGCCCAGCCTGTTGATAACGCCCCATGCGGCGCTTTATGCCCAGCCCCCGCCCCGGCCGCCGTCAGGCCTTCGCCCGCCAGGAGAACAGCCCGGCGCGCTCGTAGACCCAGGGGTATTGCGTGACCATCATCCGCGCCAGGGTGACCCGATGCGCCAGGATGCAGACGCCAATCAGGTAGGCCGTGTTCAGCAGCGTGAAGCCCAAGTTGCTGAAGACATAGTCGTCCAGGGTCTGGGCCCGGCCGACGAACAGCACGAACTCGCCCAGGCGGGCGCCCATGGCCAGCAGCAGGCCGTAGCCGATGCAGTGGGTCCAGGGCCGCCAGGTGCGGGCGACCGCCTGCCCGGTCATCAGCGCGAAGCCGCCGAACACCACGTAGGCGGACACGCAGATTTGAATGAAGGACTCCTGCAACGGCGTCATCGGGCGGCTCCCGCCTGGGCCGACCCGGAATCGGCTGCGCCGGCGCCCAGCGTCTCGGCCGCAGGCCCGTGGCTGCCGCCCTCCAGGTAGGCGGCGCGCACCTCGCGGTTGGCCAGAAGCTCGGCCCCCGTGCCCGCCATGGTGATGGCGCCGTTGACCATGACGTAGCCACGATGCGCCAGCTTCAGCGCGTGGAAGGCGTTCTGCTCGACCAGGAAGATCGTCATGCCCTGCTGCTTGTTGATGTCGCGGATGATCTGGAAGATCTGCTTCACGATCATGGGCGCCAAGCCGAGCGAGGGCTCGTCGAGCAGCAGCAGGCGCGGCCTCGACATCAGCGCCCGGGCGATCGCCAGCATCTGCTGCTCGCCGCCCGACAGCGTGCCGCCGCGCTGCGCCTGGCGGTTCTTCAGGATCGGGAAGATCGTGAAGGCCTGCTCCAGGTCCTGGCTGAACCGCGCCGGGTCGGCGCCGAGCGCGCCCATCTGCAGGTTCTCCAGCACCGACATGCGCGGGAAGATGCGCCGCCCTTCGGGAGACTGAGCGATGCCGTTGCGCATGATCAGATGCGTCGGCATGTGGGTGATGTCCTGGCCGTCGAAGATGATCCGGCCGGCGGAGGCCTGGGGCGTGCCGCAGATCGTCATCAGCAGCGTCGACTTGCCGGCGCCGTTGGCGCCGATCATGGTCACGATCTCGCCCTGCTTGACCTCCAGATCGACGCCGCGCAGCGCCTCGATCCGGCCGTAGAAAGTATGGACGCCCTGTACCGTCAGCATGGCGCTACACCCGCCCGTCTTTGACGAGGTCGGAGGCGATCACCGGCGGTATCTCGTCATCCTCGTCCTCGCCCAGATAGGCGCGGATCACCGCCGCGTCGTGGCGGATGAACTCGGGATTGCCGTCGGCGATCTTGCGCCCGTAGTCCAGCACGACGATATGGTCGGAAATCTTCATGACAACGCTCATGTCGTGCTCGATCAGCAGCACGCCGATCTTCACCTCGTCGCGGATGAAGCGCAGCAGCTCGTTCAGCTCCGCGGACTCGCGCGGGTTCAGGCCGGCGGCGGGTTCGTCCAGGCACAAAAGGCGCGGCTCGGTGCACATCGCACGCACGATCTCCAGCCGGCGCTGATCGCCATAGGGCAGGTTCCCGGCATTCTCGTCCGCGCGCCGGGTCAAGCCGATGCGCTCCAGCCAGTAACGCGCCAGCTCGACCGCCTTCTTCTCGGCGTCGCGGTAGACTGGCAAGCCGAACAGCCCCGCCAGGGTGAAGCCGGAGGCGCGCATCAGCTTGTTGTGCTGCGCGACCACCAGGTTCTCCAGCACCGACATCTTCGGGAACAGGCGGATATTCTGGAAGGTGCGCGCCACCCGGGCCTTCTGGCCGATGCGGAAGCCCTCCATCTGCTCCAGCAGCATCGTCGGCGCGCCGGGCGGGCTCAGCGTCAGCCGGCCGACCGTGGGCTTGTAGAAACCGGTCAGGCAGTTGAACACCGTGGTCTTGCCGGCGCCGTTTGGGCCGATGATCGCGGTGATGTGCTGGTTCTGCGCCGTGAAGGAGACGTCGTCGACCGCAGTCAGGCCGCCGAACCGCATCGTCAGGTGCTCGACCGTCAGCAGTGGCGGCACGGTGCCGGCCGCCGCCACCGGCATGGCCATCGCCGCCGTCATGGCTTTGCCCCCGCCGGCTTGGCGCCGGGCGGATGCAGCCGCACCGTCGGGTCGCGGTGCGCCAGCAGGCCCTCGGGCTTCCAGATCATGATCAGTACCATCAGCCCGCCGAAGGCGAGCATGCGGTAGGCCTCGAGGTCGCGGAACCATTCCGGCCCGCCGATCAGCACCACGGTCGCGAACACGACGCCGATCTGGCTGCCCATGCCGCCGAGCACGACGATCGCCAGGATGATTGCCGACTCGAGGAAGTTGAAGCTCTCCGGGCTGATGAAGCCCTGGCGGGTGGCGAAGAACGACCCGGCGAAGCCGCCGAACATGGCGCCGATCGCGAACGCGGTCAGCTTGGTGTTGGTCGGGTTGATGCCGAGCGCGCGGCAGGCAGTCTCGTCCTCGCGCAAGGCCTCCCAGGCGCGGCCGATCGGCAGCTTGCGGATGCGCAGCGTGAACCAGTTGGTGATCAGCGCCAGCAGCAGGATGATGTAGTAGAGGTATACCTGCCTGTGCATCGGCGAGAATTCAAGGTTGAAGAACTGGTGGAAGGCCGTCGTGCCGTCCGGCGGGTTGGCCGTGAACGCCATGCCGAAGAAGCTCGGCCGCGGGATGCCGCCGATGCCCTGGGCGCCGCCCGCGAGTTCGGCCCAGTTCAGCAAGATGATGCGGATGATCTCGCCGAACCCGAGGGTGACGATCGCCAGGTAGTCACCGCGCAGGCGCAGGACCGGGAAGCCGAGCAGGATGCCAAAGGACGCGGCGAGCGCGCCTGCGATCGGCAGGGTTTCCCAGAAATTCAGCCCGAGCTTCACCGAGAAGACGGCGTAGGTGTAAGCGCCGACCGCGTAGAAGGCGACATAGCCGAGGTCGAGCAGGCCGGCGAGGCCGACCACGACGTTCAGGCCCCAGCCCAGCATGATGTAGGTGAAGATCAGCACGCCCAGGTCGACCATGCGCTTGTCGTCGACCATGTGGGCGTAGAACGGCGCCACCAGGGCGATGCCGAGGAAGATCGGGCCCAGGACCGTGCCCAGCTTGGCGATGACCGCGCCGGCCGCCGTGCCGGAGTCGTCGTGCGCCGCCGCCCGCGCATCGGCGGCGTCGGAACGCACCAGGATCAAGCCGCGCACCGCGACCGCGACGAGCACCAGCCAGGTGAACCAGCCCAGCACCTGGCTGCCCGCCGGGACCAGGTGCAACAGGGCCACGACCATCCACAGCCCAGCCAGGAAGGCCGCGGCCGCCGCGATCCGCTTGGCATGCCCCGCTTCGAGCAGCGACATCGCCAGCTTCCCGAGGAACAGCACGAAGACGGCGAAGAACATCTCCGGGAAGCGGGTCTGCAGTTGGCTGGTCGAGCCCTTGTCGAGGATGTGGAATCCGACAAGGGGAAGCGCCAGCGCCAGCGACACCGCAGCGAAGATCACCGCTTCCTTCAGCATCACCGGGAAGCTGCGGACGGACGCGGCGCGCGCACCCTGCACCATGGCGACCATCTCAGACCTTCTCGATCTCGGGCTTGCCCAGAAGCCCGGTCGGACGGAACACCAGGGCCAGCACCAGGATGGCGAAGGCGGCGACGTCCTTGTACTCGACGCTGAAATAGGCCGACCAGAACACCTCGATCAGGCCGATCAGCAGCCCGCCGAGCATCGCGCCAGGCAGCGACCCGATCCCGCCCAGCACCGCGGCGCTGAACGCCTTGATGCCGGCCAGGAAGCCCACGTAGAAGTCGATGATGCCGTAGTAGAGCAGCCAGACCATGCCGGCGACCGCCGCCAGCGCCGCGCCCATGATGAAGGTCAGCGAGATGGTCTTGTCGACGTCGACGCCCAAGAGGCGCGCCATGCGCATGTCCTGCTCGCAGGCGCGCTGGTTGCGGCCCAGCGCCGTGCCGGTGATCAGGTAGGTGAAGCCCGCCATCAGCACCACGGTCAGGACCACGATCACGATCTGCATGTAGGTGATCTGGACCGTGAACCCGTCCTGCTCCATCAGCTGAATCGCGCCGGGGATCAGCGGCTTGCCGAGCGCCTTGTTGCGCGCGCCCTGGAGCAGCTGGACGTAGTTCTGCAGGAAGATCGACATGCCGATAGCCGAGATCAGCGGCGCCAGGCGGTTCGATGTTCGCAAAGGTCGGTAGGCCACGCGTTCGACCGCCCATCCGTGGAGCGCCGTGAACGCCATCGCCACCACCAGCATCAGCAGCAGCGCCAGCGGGATCCAGGTGATGCCCACCGCGCCGAGGATCAGGAAGGTGATGATCGTGACGAAGCCGCCGATCATGAAGACATCGCCATGGGCGAAGTTCACCATGCCGATGATGCCGTAGACCATCGTGTAGCCGATGGCGATGAGACCGAAGATCGAGCCGAGCACGACCCCGTTGATCAACTGCTGTGTGAAATAAGCCATCTGCCCCCGGTTCCTGCGCGGCCTTTTGCTTGTCGGCCGTTTCGGCGACGTTA
>JAEULC010000373.1 GCA_016792605.1 Rhodospirillales bacterium | reverse complement strand
GGAATTCGGCCTGCAGGTGAGCCCGACCGAGAAGGTCGCCGTGCGCGACTTCTGGCCCAGCTTCGAGATGGAGCGCCTGCGCATGGACGCGCCGGCCGCCCTGGTGAACAACCTCGAGGGCCAGCTCCAGCTCCTGCTCTCCGGCGGCTATATCGGCTACCTGCCCGACCATTTCGCGGCCGCGGCCGTGGAGCGCGGCGAGCTTCGCGCGCTGAACCCGGAGGGCATCAGCTTCACCGAGCCGGTGCATCTCGTGACACGCCACCCCTCGACCCATTCGAAGCCGGTGGCGGCGTTCCTGAGCGACCTGCGCAGCCTGCTAAAGAAGCCGCCGGCGCGGCGCCTGGCGGCGGTGGGAGACTAGGCCAGGGCGAATTCCTTGCGCAGCGCCGCGCCGATGTCCTCGACGTAGTTCTCCATCAGCAGCCGCCCCTTCTCCGCGTCGGCCGTGCCCGCCGGCGACAGCACGCCCGAAGGCGGCACCCAGCCGTCGCGCACCGGGAAGGTCTCGTAGGGCGGGAACTTGGCCGGCGGATCGTTGGCGAGCCGCGCCATGTCGACCAGGTCGGGCCGGACATGCAGCATCATCGAGGTCTCGAGGATCGCCGCGTGCTCCAGGTCGTAGCCCGGGAAGCCGGCCGGGAACAACTTCGCCAGCAGGTCCTTGCGGGTGAAATCCCAGTACTCGCAGCGGAAGATCGTGAGGTCGGTGACGCCCAGCATGGCGGCATCGCGGCGCACCAGCTCGATCGCCTCGATCGTGAACATCTGGTTCTCGTAGTGGCCGTTGATGACCGCGATCTTGCGCGCGCCGTGGCGGATGAGGTCGCGCAGCACGTCGCGCACCGCCGAAATCAGGGTCGAGGCGTCGAACGACGTGGTGCCGGGAAAGGCCGGGCCGCCGCCCATCTTGGGCTGGGACTTGTAGCCGTAGTTGATCGTCGGCGCGACGATGGCCCCGACCGCCTTGGCGATGCCGGTCGAAACCGCCGTCGGCAGGTAGGCGTCGACCCCCAGCGGCATGTGGTAGCCGTGCTGCTCGGTCGCTCCCACCGGCACCAGGACGGGCGTGCCGCGCTTCATATGGTCGGCGAAGGCCGGCCAGGTCATTTCCTGCATCAGAACGGTCGCCATGCGCTCACCCTTGTTGGAAGACTGACTCTAGACAAGCACGTCGCATGCCGCGTTCAGCGCATCGCCGAGCCGCCGTCCACGCTGAAGCACTGGCCGGTGACGAAGGTGGCCTGCGGGCTCGCCAGGAACAGGATCGTGTGCGCGATCTCCTCGGGCTGGGCGATGCGGCCGAGCGGGTTGGCCAGCTCCAGCGCCTTCTGGTCGGCGTTCATCGCCCCGAAGTTCAGGAGCGGCGTATCGGTCGGCCCCGGCGCCACCGCGTTGACCAGGATCTTCGGCGCCAGCTCGCGCGCCCAGGAGCGGGTCAGCGACAGGATCGCCCCCTTCGACGCCGCATAGACCGACGCGCCGGCGCGGCCGAGGAACGCCAGCTCCGACGCAATGTTGATGATCCGCGCGCCGGGGTCGAGGTAGGACAGCACCGCCTTGGTGACCAGGATCGTGCCGCGCACGTTGACGTCGAAGATGCGCTGGTAGTCCTGGATGTCGAGCTCGCGCAGGGTCGATTCCTCGTAGATTCCGGCGGCATTGACCAGCACGTCGAAGCGCCCGGCGATCTCGCTCGCCTGCTTCAGCGCGCGCGCGACCGAGATCTCGTCGGCGACGTCGACATGGATCAGGTGCCGGTTGCCGCCGTTGAATTTGCGATCCATGCCGATCACTGTCGCACCCGCGTCCGCCATCGCCGCCATGGTCGCGGCGCCGATTCCGCTCGCGGCCCCGGTCACCAGGGCGCGCTTGCCTGCCAATGTCGTCACCACGGAAATTCTCCCCGATCGACCCCGACGCTCTGGCCGGTCATGTTCGCCGCCAAGTCGGATGCAAGAAATAAATACGGACCGGCCACGTCGTCGGGCTCCATCAGCCCCGGCAGGATCTGGCCGTCCAGGATGTCGTCCATCACCTCGGCCTCGCCACGCCTGTCGGCCGACGCGATCCGGTGCAGCGAGCGCATCGAGGCCTCGGTCCTGACCCAGCCCGGGCAGACCGCGTTGACGGTGATGCCGCGCGGGCCCAGCTCCTTGGCCCAGGTCTTGGTCAGGCCGATGACCGCGTGCTTGGACGCGACATAGGCGCCGAACCGCGCCTCGGCGCCGCGCGCCCATACCGAGGCGGTGTTGATGATCCGCCCGCCCGAGCGCATCGCGGGCAAGGCCGCGCCGGTCACCAGGAAGGTGCCGACGACGTTGACCTCGACGATGCGGCGCACGACGCGCTCGTTGTCGCTGTTGTCGCTGTCCACCGGCGTCATCGCCTCGAGGCCGGCATTGTTGACCAGCACGTCGATGCGCCCGACCGGCTGCAGCGCCGCCTTCACGGCGGCGGCGTCGGTGATGTCGACAACCCGGCCCTGCCCGCCGAGTTCCTCCGCGACCGCCAGGACCGCCGGATCGTCCGCCAGCAGCACCAGCCGCGCGCCGGAGTTCGCGAAGGCGCGCGCGATGCCGAGGCCGATGCCGCGGCTGGCCCCGGTGACGACGACGGTCTTGTCGGCCAGGCTGATCGCCATCCCGCCCCTCTACGCCCCCGCGGCCATCGTGCGCGCGGTCTTCAGCAACGCGTCGGTCGCCGTCCTGGCGGCCCTGGCGCGGTCGGCGACCAGCGCGCGGCGCGCCTTCAGCTCGTCGCGCGCGAGCGCGACATGCTTGCGCACGGCCGCCGGCGAGACCGAGCCCTCGGTCACGCGGGTCTCGACGAACAGCCGCGCGTCCAGCATGTCGCGCAGCTCTTTGTCGGTCATCGTGAAGGTAAGCCCTGCGATGTCCTTGGCGGCTTGGTTGATGAAGCTGGCGCTGACCTCGGCCGGCTTCTGCCCGGCGTTCACCGCATCGCGCACGAAGCGGCCGACGATCTGGTGCGCGACGCGGAACGGCATGTCGTGCTTGCGCACCAGCTCGTCGGCGAGATGGCTGGTCGTGCTCCAGAAGATGCCGGCGGTCGACGCCATGCGCTCCTTGTTTACGGTCAACGTGCGGATCACCTCGTCCATCAGGCGCAGCGAGGCGTAGGACGCGCGCGCATACTCGCCGAACTGATCGTCGCCGAAGGCGTAGTCGAGGTCGGTCGACAGCACGCTGCGCTGCTGGCCCATGATCGTCGCCAGCCAGCCGATCGCCTGGCCGCCCACCGCCTTCACCCGCTCCAGCGCGTGCGGGTTCTTCTTCTGCGGCATGATCGAGGAGGTGCCGGCGAGCCCGTCGGCCACCTCGACGAAGCCGAACTCCCAGCTGCTCCAGACATAGAGGTCGGTGCCGTAGTGGCCTAGATTGGCGGTCATCATCGCGACGACGGCGGTATTCTCCTCGATGTAGTCGCGGATGAACTCGCCGGCATCGCTCGAGTTGTAGACCAAGCCGTCATGGCCGAGCAGCTCGGCGCAGCGTCGGCGGTCGAGCGGCCAGGACGTGCCGGCATTGGCGGCGCCACCCAGCGCCGACAGGTTGGTGCGCGTGTAGGCGCCGGCGAGCCGGTCCATGTCGCGGCCCAGGATGCTCGCCTGGCGCATCAGCCAGTGGCCGAAGGTCCAGGGCTGGGCGTGCTGGAAATGCGTGTAGCCGGGCATCAGCGTGTCGGCGTGGCGCTCGGCCTGGTCGATGGTCTTGGCCAGCACCTCGCCCAGCGCGTCGGAGAGCTTCAGCAGCAGGTCGCGCTGCGCCACGCGCTCGGCCGCCGCGTCCTGGTCGTTGCGCGA
>JAEULC010000366.1 GCA_016792605.1 Rhodospirillales bacterium | reverse complement strand
CCCACGACCATGTAGAGGAAATTCTGCCAACTCAGGACCACGGAGAAGCCGTGCATCAGGTTGCCGATATCATCCATTGCCGTTCCCCCGCGTCCCTGCGTCTTTTTGCCGATTGTTCTTTTCTAGAGTCCGAGCATGTCTTCGATCGGTCCCTTCGGCAGCGGCACCAGGAACCATTTCTCGAAGGTGATGTAGGCGACAATCGGCAGGGCGATGCTGATGATCGCCACCATCGCCCAGCTGTAGCGCCCGATCCAGCGCATGAAGCCGGCGACCAACAGCGCCGAAGCCAGGTAGATGCCCAGCCACGGCACCGCGAAGACGTAGACCGTGGTCGGCGCCAGCACCTTGCCGACCTGGCGGAGCTGGCCCCACTCGCTGAACAGCTTGCCGTCCCGCGAGGCGTAGGCCTTGGCGATGTTCAGGACGCTGGCGACGATGATCACGATCGCCACCCAGAACGGGAAGAAGCCGGCCTGCGGCCCCTCGATCGCCCAGCCGATCCCGACGCTGAGGCTGCCCCCGATCACCACCAGGCCGAAGACGATCATGGCGATGGCGGTGCCGATTTCGGCGCCGCGGTGCGATGGACCGCCTTGCCTGGACACGTGCGTTGACTGCGACATCGGCAACCTCGATTGAACGGCTACGGACGGAGCTCGGGCGTGGATTCGCCCTTGGTGCGTGCTTTTCGGAGGGAGTTGCCCGGCCGCCGGATCTCAGCGAGTTCACAGCGGCCGGGCATCGAAAGTTCAGCGTTCGACGATCACTTCGCCAGGAAGCCGGCGGCCTGCATCAGATCGCGATGCCGCTTTTCCTCGTTTTCGACCCACTTGGTGTAGTCGGCGCCGGTCATGAACGACTGGTTGAACGCACCGTCCTTCATAAGCTGCGCCCATTCCGGCGTGGCGCGCACCTTCTTGAACAGCTCGACATAGTAGTCGACCGCGTCCTTCGGCACGCCCGACGGCATGAACACGCCGCGCAGCATCAGGTAGTCGATGTCGAGGCCGGCCGATTTGCAGGTCGGGATGTCGGCCCATGCCATGTCGGTGGTGACCTTGTCCTTCACCGGCAGCGGCTGCTTGTCGAACACGCAGAGCGGCCGGAGCGCGCCTGCGCGCCACTGCGCGACGGCCTCGATCGGATTGTTGACGCTGGAATCGACATGCTTGCCAACCAGCTGCACCGCCACCTCGCCGCCGCCCTTGTAGGGGACATAGGTCATCTTCGTGCCGGTCGCCTTCTCCAGCGCGACGGTGATGATCTGGTCCTCCTGCTTCGAGCCGGTGCCGCCCATCTTGAACTGGCCGGCCGGCGCCGCCTTGACCGCCTTCACGTAGTCGGCCGCGGTCTTGTAGGGCGACTCGGCGTTGACCCAGAGGACGAACTCGTCGAGCGCCAGCATCGCCACCGGCGTCATGTCCTTCCACGAGAAGGGAATGCCGGTGCCCATCGGCGTGGTGAACAGGTTCGACAGCGTGATGACCAGCTTGTGCGGGTTGCCTTTCGAATTCTTGATGTCGAGGAAGCCCTCGCCACCGGCGCCGCCCGCCTTGTTGATCACCACCATCGTCTGCTTCATCAGATTGTGCTTGGCGACGATGCCCTGGATCATGCGGGCCATCTGGTCAGCGCCGCCGCCCGTGCCCGCCGGGACGATGAACTCGACATTGCGCGTCGGCTCCCAGGCGGCCTGCGCCGCACCGGAAAAGAGGGCCAACGCGGCCGCCGCGGCCACGAGCGGAGCCGCACGGCGTTTCAGCGGAGTAGTCATTGGCATAGTTTCCTCCAGGTGATTTTCGGTTGCTGCGACCGACTTCTTATCGATCTTGGCGACCGGATAACGAGCAAGCCGGCTGCGTCCTTCCGTGTCGCGACCACGCGCCCGGTGACTCTGCGTCCACCTATTCACGCGTGATATCCATAATACGGTATACCAAGGCGAGATGATCGCGCCAGCGCGAATCCACGTTCGGCGCGGGGCGGCACATTGCCGTCACGCGTGCAGTGCAGCAGAGCCGCTGCCGGACGAGAGTTCCTGCGTGTGGGCGACCGCGTCGCGGATGATGTCGCTGATGCTGATCACGCCGATCACCGTGTGCTCCTCCATGACCGGCAGCATCCGCACCTGGTGCTGGTCCATGATCCGGAGCACGGTCTCGATCGAGTCGCGCTCGCTGCACTTGGCGAGCGGCCGCTTGATCAGGTCGGCGATCGGCATCGCGAGCGCGGCCGCGCCGTGGGTCGCCAGGGCGCGGGTGACGTCGCGCTCGGTGAAGATGCCGACGACGATGTTGCCCTCGGTGCGCGACACGTCCTTCACCACCAGCGCAGCGATGTTCTCGCGCTGCATCAGCTCCACTGCCGTGGACACGGGCTCGCGCAGCCGGACCATGATGATCCGCGTGTCCTTGGTGCGAAGGATATCCGAGACTTTGGTCATGGGGTTTCCTCCTGGTCACAAGTGACGGGCAGCACGCGACGGATGGCCGCCGATCCTGGGAGCGGGGCCGCAAGCGGTCGGAGGGGATCGGGGGTGGCGGCAGCGGTCGCGGACAGGCCAGCGCCCGGGCCAGCAACGGACCCGCGGGCTGCGTCTGCGCGGATAGCGAGCGGTGCCATGGCCTACTCCCTCCCTTCCCGTCCTGGTCCGCCCACGAGGGGCGGCCGGTGCCTGTTCTTATTGCCGGCTGCGGGTCTTCACGGAGCAGACTGTAATACAAAATTATTTATGGCAAGCAGTTTTTGACTATTATGCCAAGCCTTTGCGCAACAATATTTCTTGCAGCGCAGCATTGATGCGGCGATGCAGCAATACGGGCAGGTGGCGGCGCAAAGGGCCACCTAGCGGCGCCAGGACAGGCTGAGATCGACGGGCGGGACGGAAAAGGGGGAACTTCGCCGCGCCCCAGGGGGCTCCTGCGAGACCCAGCGGGGCGGAGAAGCAGGATGGTGCCCCGAGTCGGATTTGAACCAACGGCCTACCGCTTACGAAGCGGTTGCTCTACCACTGAGCTATCGGGGCTTGCCTTGGAGTTCGGCCGCGTTCCTATAGCAACAGAAATTGGGCCTGTCCAAGTGTTATCCGCGCCCGCCAATCCGCCCGAAAGGGGCGGCTGCGACGGTTGCGGGCGGAGCGGATTTTCGCCTTTTTCCCGCCCCCGCCAACCGGGCATTTCGCAAGCCGGATCAACGCGTAATACCCCTTGCCGCATTGCGGTCAAAGAGTCGTTTGCAGGCACTTTGTTTCCGACTAGAGTGCCGGCACGGGAATGCTGGAACGCTGGCGCGCCGCCCTCGTTGGCGGTCACGATATCGACGCCGGGAAGCCCCGTGTTTTGGATGGATGCTGAACGAGCGCCCGATCGGCGCCAGGAATCCCGTACATGCCCGACGGCAATCTGACGCCCCTTCCGCCCAGCGGCCCGGACGATGCGGGGCAGAGCGCGTACCAGCCGCGCAACAAGCGCCGGATCCTGTGTCTGTCGCCGCAATACGCGCCGTCCTTCGGCACCTTCCAGTACTCGTTCAAGCTGGTCGACGTGCAGGCCTTCATGCCGCCGCAGGGCCTGCTGCTGATCACCGCCTACCTGCCGCGCGAGTGGGAGGTCCGCTTCATCGACGAGAACATGGAGAAGGCGACCGACGCCGATTTCCGCTGGGCTGACGCGGTGCTGACCAGCGGCATGCACGTGCAGCGCCGGTTCATCCACGACATCGTCGCCCGCGCCCACAAGTTCGACAAGCTGACCGTGCTGGGCGGCCCGTCGGTGTCGAGCGCGCCGGAATACTACCCCGACGTCGACCTGCTGCATGTCGGCGAGATTGGCGACGCCACCGACAAGATCATCCAGTACATCGACGAGGGCCCGCGCCGGCCGCTGTCGCAGATCAAGTTCGTCACCGGCGACCGCCGGCCGCTGGACCAGTTCCCGACGCCGGCCTACGATAGGATCGACGTCTCGAACTATTTTCTTGGCAGCGTGCAGTTCTCGAGCGGCTGCCCGTATCGCTGCGAATTCTGCGACATCCCCGCGCTCTATGGCCGCAACCCACGCCTGAAGTCGCCCGAGCAGCTCGTCCGCGAACTGGAATCGATCAAGCGCAACGGCGCGGTCGGCCCGGTCTACTTCGTCGACGACAACTTCATCGGCAATGCCAAGGCGAC
>JAEULC010000347.1 GCA_016792605.1 Rhodospirillales bacterium | reverse complement strand
GAAGTCGGCGCGGAACTTCTTGTTGAGCGGCGTGTCGAGGTCGTCGGCGTAGTGCAGCGTGGTCTTGATGCCCTCGGCCGCCGATCCCGCCTGCTTGTAGACGCCGTCGGTCAGGAAGCCCGGGCCGTAGAGCGTGATCTTAGCCTTCAGCCCCGCGGCCTCGTAGTCCTTCATGAACTTCAAGGCGCCGGCGCCGGCGAAGAACACGTAGACGCAGTCGGGCTTCAGCGCGGCGATCTCGGTCAGGCCGGCCTGGAACTCGACGTTCGGGAAGTCGAGCAGGATCTCCTTGGCGATCTTGCCGCCGCCCTTGGTGAAGCTGTCCTTGAAGCCTTGCGCGCTGTCGTGACCCGCCGGGTAGTTCCAGGTCATGATCACGGCGGTCTTGTGCCCGTCCTTCAGCGCCACGTCGCCGCAGGGGAAGGCCGGCTGCCAGTTCGAGAACGAGGTGCGGAACAGCTTGGGCATGCAGCCCTTGCGCGTCAGGTCGACCGCGCCGGCGTTCGGGATGACGAGGAACTTGTCCTCCTCCTTCGCCACCTGCGCCATCGCCAGCACCACGCCGGAATGCACCGTGCCGACCAGGAGGTCGCACTTCTCGCGCACCAGCAGGCGCGCGGCGTTGTCCTTGCCCTTGGGCGGCGCCGACTCGTCGTCGAGCTTGACGATGTCGAACTCGCGCCCGCCGAGCTTGTTGCCCACTTCAGCAAGACGCATCGTCATCGCGTCGGTGATGTTGTGGCCCAGCGCGGCGAAGGTGCCGGTGTAGGGCAGCATCAGGCCGATCTTGAGCTTGGCCTTCTGGCCGATGGCGAAGCGGGTCGGCACGAAGCCGGCGGCGGCGGCGAGGCCGAGCCCGGCGCCAGCCTGGGTGATGAACCTACGGCGCGTGCGTGCAGTCATGTCTCGTATCCTCCCAAATTGCAGGCCCGTCGGACGCGGCCCTTTCCCGGCACTATAGTGCATGCGGGATTTTCATCACAAGCAGTATACTACCGGGCGCAAGCACCCTGCTCCCGGCCCGCCGCGATTGCGCCCGCCTCCCGCCCCTGGCAATTTGCGGCCGGGGATCGTCCGGGAACAGGGGGAAACGGCCATGCTGCAGGAATTCAAGGAATTCATCGCCAGGGGCAACGTCGTCGACCTGGCGGTCGGCATCATCATCGGCGCGGCATTCACCGCGATTGTCAACTCGCTGGTGAACGACATCATCATGCCGCCGATCGGCCTGATCCTGGGCGGCATCGACTTCTCGAACATCTTCATCACCCTCGGCAAGGGCAGCTACCCGACGCTGGCGGAGGCGCAGAAGGCCGGCGCCGCGACGCTGAACATCGGGCTGTTCATCAACGCGATCATCAAGTTCCTGATCGTCGCCTGGGCCGTGTTCATCCTGGTCAAGCAGGTCAACCGCTTCAAGAAGAAGGAAGAGGCCGCGCCGCCGCCGCCGCCCCCGGCGCAGGAGGTGCTGCTGACCGAGATCCGCGACCTCCTGAAGGCGAAGCACTAGGCGGAAGATTCCGGCGCGGCCGGCCGTTACCTCGGTAGATGGGGACTTCCAGGCCGGCCGTGACCTTCGACCGCGCCGCCATGGCCGTGCTGGCCGCGGCGGCGCTTGCCGTCGCGCTGACTTTTCGCGACTACGGCATCTCCTGGGACGAGCCGGTCCAGAACACCTACGGCATCCTGACGCTCAACTACTACCTGAGCCTCGGCCGGGACCGGTCCTCGTTCGACTTCGTCAACCTGTTCTGGTACGGCGCGCTGTTCGACACCCTGGCCGCGGCGGCGAACCGGATCCTGCCCTTCGCCGAGTACGACACGCGCCACCTGCTCGGCGGCATCGCCGGGCTGGTCGGCCTTGCCGCGGCCTGGCGTCTGGCGCGCACGCTGGGCGGCCCGCGCGCCGGCTTCATCGCCGTGCTGCTGCTGGCCGTGACGCCGGTCTGGTACGGAAACACCTTCATCAACCCGAAGGACATTCCCTTCGCCGCGGCCATGACCTGGGCGGCGTATTTCACCGTCCGCATCGCGCAGTCGCTGCCGGCGTGGCGCTGGGGCGACTTCATCGGCGCGGGCGTGGCCTCGGGCGCGGCGATGGGCACGCGGGTCGGCGGCGTGATCGCGCTGCTCTACCTGGGCGCGATGCTGGCAATGCATGGCGGCCTGTCGCTGCTCGACCGCGAGAAGCTCGGCGATCTTGTCCGGCGCTTGGTCCGGCTTATCCCGCCGACGCTGGGCGCGACCGCGGCCGCGCTCGGCGTCATGTATCTGTGCTGGCCCTGGGCGCAGCACGCCCCGATCGCGCGGCCGCTGGAGGCGCTGGCGAATTTCAGCCGCTTCCCGATCACGCTCGACTACCCGTTCTACGGCCGCATCGTCACCTCGACGAACGCGCCCTGGTACTACGAGCCGGGGCTGATGGCGGCGATGCTGCCGGAGCTGACCCTGGCAGCCCTCGCCGTCGCCCTCGTCCTGGGCCTGGCCGCCCTGGCCGGCGCGGCGCGGACAGACTGGCAACGCTGCCTGCCCCTGGCAGTGCTGGCCCTGCTGGTGCTGTTCCCGCCGGTCTACGTCGCCGCCGATCGCGCGGTGCTGTTCGACGGGATGCGCCACCTGCTCTTCGTCGTGCCGCCGCTGACCGTCGCCGCGGCCCTGGCGATCGACGTGCTATGGCGCCGCGGGCGGATCGCCGGCGTGATCGCGATGGTCCTGCTGGGCGCGACCACGATTCACCAGGCGACGCTGCTGTGGCGCGCCCATCCGTATCAATACCTAGTCTTCAACGCCCTGGTCGGCGGCGTCGCCGGCGCTGCGGGAAAATTCGAGCTCGACTACTGGGGGACGGCGTTTCGCGAAGCCGTCGCAGGGATGGCCGCCGCCCTGCCGCCCCCAGCGCCCGGAAGACCCTGGCGGGTGATGGTCTGCGGGCCCGAAGCCTCGGCCCAGCTCTTCTTCCCGCCGGGCTTCGAGCCGGTCGCGCGTCAACGGGTGGTGGAAGCGGACATCATCATCAGCAATACCCGGTATCAGTGTCCACGCGGGGCCTACCAAGACGCGGCCCGTCCGCTGGTCGTCGTGCGGCGCTTCGACACGCCGCTGGCCTATGTCTACGACGTCCGCGGGCATCGCTCGTTAACCTATGCGCCCTATCCTCCAACCCCTTGATTTGCGCGTTCACACGCCGATCACGATTCCGTGGGAATAGAGTCGGATCGTCAGCCGTTCTGCATGTGGGGA
>JAEULC010000330.1 GCA_016792605.1 Rhodospirillales bacterium | reverse complement strand
ACGACGCTCGACAAGTTCTATAACGCGCTGCGCCAGGTGGCCGACATCGCGCCCGCCGGCGACGAAATTCCGCTCGACGTGCTGGCGGCGCTGGAGGACGACCTCAACACGCCGCTGGCGATCTCCCACCTGCACGAGATCACCACGGCGTTGAACACCGCGAAGACCCCGGCCGAGAAGGCGAAGCACAAGGCCGCGCTGCTCGCGTCCGGCGCGGTGCTGGGGCTGCTGGAGCAGGATCCGGAGGCGTGGTTCCGCCAGGGCGCGGCCGGCGGGCTGTCCGAGGCAACGATCGATCAGCGCATCGCCGACCGCATTGCCGCGCGCAAGGCCAAGAACTTCGCCGAGGCCGACCGCATCCGCGACGAGCTCAAGGCCGCGGGCATCGAGCTCGAGGATCGGCCGGGCGGCAAGACCGACTGGAAGCGGGCGTAGCGCCTCGCCACCGCGGACCCGGGCGGCGAACGGTTAACGCAGGCCTGACCGGCCTTTCGGCAGCGCCCGAAAGCGTTGCGCCAGGCCTGCCGCCCGTCTAGGGTCCGCCCCCATGACCGGCGACCGCATTTACCTTTACGACACGACGCTGCGCGACGGCGCCCAGACCCAGGGCGTCGATTTCGGCGTGGCCGACAAGGTCGCCATCGCCGAGGCGCTGGACGGGCTGGGGATCGACTATGTCGAGGCGGGCTGGCCGGGGGCCAACCCGACCGACGACGCCGTGTTCGATGCCCTGCCAAACCTCGCCAGATCGCGCGTAGTGGCCTTTGGCATGACCCGCCGCCAGGGCCGGAGTGCCGGCAACGACCCCGGCCTGTCGGCCATCCTGGGCGCCCGGGCCCAGGCTGCCTGCTTGGTGGGCAAAACCTGGGATTTCCATGTCGACGTCGCGCTGGCCGTGCCGCGCGACGAAAACCTGCAAATGATCCGGGACAGCGTGGCCGAAGGCGTGAAGCGCGGTCGCGAGGTGCTGTTCGACGCCGAGCATTTCTTCGACGGCTATGCCGCCAACCCGGCCTACGCGATGCAGGCAATCCAGGCGGCGCACGAGGCCGGGGCGCGCTGGATCGTGCTGTGCGACACCAATGGCGGCACGCTGCCCGACCGGATCGAGGCCGTGGTGCGCGAGGTGGCGAAGACCATCCCGGGCGACAAGCTCGGCATCCACTGCCACAACGACACCGAGAACGCGGTCGCCAACTCGCTCGCCGCCGTGCGCGCCGGGGCGCGGATGATCCAGGGCACGATCAACGGCCTGGGCGAGCGCTGCGGCAACGCCAACCTGATCTCGCTGATCCCGACGCTGGTCCTGAAGATGGGCTTCGAGACCGGCATCGCGAAGGACCGCCTGCCGCGCCTGGCCGAGGTCTCGCGGCTGCTCGACCGCCGGCTGAACCGCCCGTCCAACCGCCACGCCGCCTATGTCGGCGAGGCCGCCTTCGCGCACAAGGGCGGGCTGCACGCCTCGGCGGTCGAGAAGGATCCCACGAGCTACGAGCACGTCAGCCCCGACCTCGTCGGCAACAAGCGCCACCTCGTCATGTCGGACCAGGCGGGGCGCGCCAACATGCTGGCGCGGCTGCGCGAGCTGGGGATCGAGGTCGAGCCCAAGGACAAGCGCCTGCCCAGGCTGCTCGAGGACGTGAAGGCCAAGGAGTTCCAGGGCTACGCCTTCGACGACGTGCCGGCGAGCTTCGAGCTGCTCGCGCGCCGCGCCTTCGGCGCCGTGCCCCAGTATTTCGCGCTCGACCGGTTCCAGATCCAGGTCGAGCACCGCCACAACGCCAAAGGCGAACTCGTCACCGTGTCGCAGGCGATCATCACCATCGACATCGGCAACGAGCGCCAGATGGTGGTGGCCGAGGGCAACGGACCGGTCGACGCGCTCGACGCCGCGTTGCGCAAGGCGCTCGAGCCGCGCTACCCGACGCTCGCGACCATGAACCTGATGGACTACAAGGTCCGCATCCTGACGCCGCAGGACGGCACCAAGGCCGTGACCCGCGTGATGATCGAGAGCAAGGACAGCAACGGCAAGCACTGGGCGACGGTCGGCGTGTCGCCCAACATCATGGACGCGTCGTTCAACGCGCTCGAGGACGGCATCACCTACAAGCTGTTCCACGACGGCGCCCGCGCCGCCTGAATTCTCGCCCATGGCCGGAACCGACAAGCGCAACCTGACCGCGACTGGATCGCCGGCGCCCGCGATCATCCTGGTGCAGCCGCAGCTCGGCCAGAACATCGGCACATCAGCGCGCGCGATGCTGAACTGCGGCCTGGAGGAGATGCGCCTCGTGGCGCCGCGCGACGGCTGGCCCAGCGAATACGCCGTCGCCGCCGCCTCGGGCGCCGACCGCGTGCTCGACCAGGCGAAGCTCTACGGCGACACGGCCCAGGCGATCGCCGACCTGCAGGTGGTCTACGCCACCACGGCGCGCGAGCGCTACATGGTGAAACCGATCCTGACGGCGCGCGAGGCGGCGGCCGACATGCGCGCCAAGGCGGCGCAGGGCCTCAAGGTCGGCGTGCTGTTCGGGCCGGAGCGCATGGGCATGGTCAACGACGACCTGGCGCTCGCCGAGGCCCTGATCCGCATCCCGCTCAACCCCGGCTTCTCGTCGCTGAACCTGGCGCAGTCCGTGCTGCTGGTCGGCTACGAGTGGTTCACCGCGGCCGACGCCACGCCCGGCCGCGAGGACCGCTACAACGACTCGCCGCCGGCCGGGAAGGAGCTGCTGCACACCTTCTTCCACATGCTGGAGAACGAACTCGACGAGTGCGGCTTCCTGCGCAATGTCGAGAAGCGGCCGAGCATGGTGCGCAACATCCGCAACATGTTCCAGCGCGCGGGCCTCAGCGAGCAGGAGCTGCGCACGCTGCACGGCATGATCGCCTGCCTCACCGACTGGCGCGCCGGCACCGACGAACTCGGCGA
>JAEULC010000306.1 GCA_016792605.1 Rhodospirillales bacterium | reverse complement strand
GATGTTCGACGCCATGATCGCCATCGAGCCGGTCAGGCAGTCGTCGATATACATGAAGCTGCGGGTCTGCTCGCCGTCGCCCCAGATCTCGATCTCGTGCTTGCCCGAGAGCTTGGCCTCGATGACCTTGCGGCACATCGCAGCCGGGGCCTTCTCGCGCCCGCCCGCCCAGGTGCCGTTCGGGCCGTAGACGTTGTGATAGCGCGCGATGCGCGTGGCGACGCCGTAGTCCTCGCGGTAGTGACGGCACATGCGCTCGGAGAACAGTTTCTCCCAGCCGTACCCGTCCTCGGGCATGGCGGGATAGGCGTCGCTTTCCTTCAGCGCGGTGACGTTGGCGTCGGTCTGCTTGTCGGCGTTGTAGACACAGGCGGACGAGGCGTAGAAGAAGCGCTCGATCCCGGCCTCGCGCGCTGCCATCAGGAGGTGCGTGTTGATCAGTACCGACAGCATGCACTCGGCCTTGTGGGTCTCGATGAAGCCCATGCCGCCCATGTCGGCGGCCAGGTTGTAGACCCGCGCCACGCCGGCCACGGCAGTGCGGCAGTTGGCGAGGCTCTTCAGGTCGAGCACGCGGTTATCCGCCTGCGGGAAGACCTGGTGCCACTCGCCGATCGGCTTGATGTCGACGACGCGGATGTTGCGGTGGCCGAGCGTCAGCAGGCGCGCGACCAGGTGGCCGCCGATGAAGCCGCCGCCGCCGGCAACCAGGATCAGATCGTCTTGCGTGGACATGGTCGTGTTTCCTTCCCTCAGGCCGCGACGCGTTTTGTCGCAGCGGGATCGATATGGTCGTCGCCGCGCCCCGGCACGACGATGTCGCAGACCGGCGCCAGGCGATCGGCGTCGAGCACGCGCCAGCAGTCGATCGCGACCGACCGTGCAGGGGCGGGCTTGAAGTCCTCGGCGCGCAAAGCGGCAAACTGCGGCCAGCCGGTGGTCACGACCAGCACCTCGGCCGCGGCGGCGCACTGCGCCGGCGTCGCGGCGTAGTGGACGGCGTCGGCAAGCGACCGGCGTGCCGTGGCCATCGCCTTCGGATCGTGGACCATGACCTTGTAGCCCGCGCGGACCAGCGCCTGGGCCAGCATCACGCCCTGGCTCGCCTCGACGACTTCCGTGTCGGGCTTGTAGCTGAGGCCCAGCACCGCGACGGTCGCGCCCGGCCGCGCGTGACGCGCGACGGTCGCCGTCAGGCGGTCGATCTGGTGATGGTTCATGCGGTCGGTCGCCTCGGCCAAGTCGGCACGGGCACCCAGGCCGCGCGCCAGCGTCGCGAACGCGACGTTGTCGCGCGGGAAGCAAGGCCCGCCATAGCCGGTCGCGGCCTTCAGGTACTTGCCGCCGATGCGCGTATCCATGCCCAAGGCACCGGTGACGACGTCGGCATCGGCTCCGGCCAAGTGCTCGCACAGCTCGCCCAGCATGTTGGCGTAGGTGATCTTGGTGGTGACGAAGGTGTTGACCGCGATCTTGGTGATCTCGGCGTTGATCAGGTTCATGCGCCGCGCCGGCACCTTCCTGTCGACGCAGCTCGCCAGCAGCTTCTCCAGCATGGCGCCCGCGCGCGGATCGCACTCGCCGATCAAGTGCATGTCGGGGTTCAGCATGTCGCGCACGACGGTGCCCAGCGCGATGAATTCCGGGCTGTAGCACAGGCCGACGTCGCGGCCGACGACGCGGCCGGACGCGCGCGCCAGGGTCTCGGCGATGACGCCACCGGTCGAGCCCGGCATGACGGTCGAGGTGACGACGACGCAGTGATAAGTTTGCTTGCGCTTCAGCCCCTCGCCGATCGCGCGGATCGCGCTGAGCACGTGGTCGTTGATGAAGCGTCCATCGGGCCCGGTGGGCGTCGGCACGATGATGAGGGTGATCTCGGTGTCGACGACCGCCTGGGCGATGTCGGTGGTTGCCGTCAAACGCCCCTTCGACCGGTCGATCAGGTCCTGCAGCCCCGGCTCGTCGACCGGCGCGATGCCGGCGTTGACGGCGGCGACGGCGCTGGCGCTCAAGTCGACGCCGACGACGCGATGGCCCTTGCTGGACGCGACGGCCGCGAGCGGCGCGCCGAGCTTGCCCAGGCCGATGACCGACACGGCCATGGCGCCCTCGGGCATCACGGAGTCCGGGCTGGGTTTGTCCTGCTGTGACACGATGACTGCCCCGATCTCTTTATTCGCCGCGCCCCCTATCAGATTGCGAGCAACCTGAAGCGCGACCATGCGATCCTGGGACCGATCCGTTAAAAACTCCTTTAAATGCCTGGAATTGCACCGCAACCCGGCCCTGCGGCGGCCGGGCGCCGCATTGACGAAGCGTTAACCGCATTTGGCGCAAATTGTCGGGATCGGGGAATCCTGTCGGGAGCGCGCTCAAGGTGGTCGCCGCGATCAACACCGCCGGCGTCGTGCGGCTCAAGGTCGACACGCTGGTCAACGCCGCCGCTGCCGCCGAGCGCGTGGGCGACCGGCAGACCGCGTTCACCCTCTACCGCGAGGCGCTGTTCTTTGATCCCGACCATGTCGAGGCGATCGCCGGCATGGGCCGCCTGCGCTTCAAGCCGCCCGCACAGCCGATGCTGGATGAGATGCGCCAGCGCGCGACCAGGCGCGCCTGCGAGGTCACGATCGAGGTCCGCAACCCCTGCAACTACCGCTGCTTCTACTGCGTGGCCGAGGGCCACAACAACATCCCGGTGCAGCGAATGGACCTGGCGAAGATCGAGGCGATCTACCAGACCGTCACCGAGGAGGTCGTCGTCACCGCGCTGGAATGCGGCGGCGGCGAGCCGACCGTCCACCCGCAATTCCCGGAGCTGGTCCGGCTGGCGTCGAAATACGGCGTCGTCTCGTTTCCCTCGAACAACTCGCAGGACCCGAAGCGCTGGCTGCCGGAGGAAACCGCGACGAGGCTGATGGTGCGTTCCTCGCTGCACCCAGAGGCAGAGGCGAAGATCGAGCGTTACGTCGCCAACGCGCGCTACCTGCTCGACCGCGGCGTGAAGTTTACCAGCCTGTTCATCGCGCATCCCACGCGGGTGGCGTCGATCCCTCGCTACCGTACGCTGTTCGCCGAGGCGGGCATCCCGTTCAGCCCGATCCCGTTCATCGGCGAGCACGAGGGCAAGAGCTACCCGCACGCCCACACCGACGCGGAGCGCGAGATCATCGGGCTGGAGGACGGCGTGCGGCACTGGACCCACCAGATCCAGCCCGCCACCAACCGGATCCGTAATTTCCGCGGCATCCCCTGCGTCGCCGGCCACCGGAGCCTCTACATCGCCAAGGATGGCACGCTCCGGCGCTGCCTCTATGACGGGCGGCCGCTGCAGCAGCGCGCGGCGCAGTCAGAGCCGTGCCGCGTGAAGCATTGCGGCTGCGGCCTGCTGCTCGACAAGCTGAACATGGTCGAGGACATCGAGTTCTACAACACCTGGGCCGGCATGGCCGGGATCGAGCAGATGCCCGCCGACTGGATGCAGGATGCCGCCGCGCGCAAGGGCCACGCCTCTATCCAGGACGCGCTCGCCGAGGAACATGCCGCGATGTACGAGGCGCTGATGGAAGCCTACGGCAAGAACCAGGGCCAGGCCTGAGATGGACGGCGCCGGCTTTCCCTCCGCGCGCCGCGACACGACGGCGCTGGCGAACATCGCCGACCTTCCGCGCGACGCAAGGCTGCTCGCCGTCTCGCCCGGCACCGGCCCCCTGCTCCGCCGCGTGCTGGAGCCGCTCCGTCCGGACGTGACCTTCGCCGACGACGCCGCCGAGCTTGGCCGCGACGGCTATCTCTATGTCGGCGGCCCGGCGATGCACCGCGACCTCGACGACGCGCGCCGGCGCGGCCTCGACCAGGCGGCGCTGATCCTGCCCGAGGCCTCCACCTCCTACTACGATTTCTGGTCGCTGCCCGTAGAACGCATCCACGCGACCGACGACGGCGGCCCGCAGATCGCGGCGCCGGCGTTTGAAGACTATGTCGCCGGCCTGGGAGACTTCTTCGGCCACTACCGGCAGGGCGTCTACCATCACCAGGGCCAGCGCTACCAGCCCTGGCGCCGCATCGCCGAGCACGACAAGAAGTCCCGGCTCGAGGCCGCGATCGGCGTGCTGCACGAGCAGCGCAGCCGCGAGACGCTGCTCGCCGTGCTGGCGGAGCCGCCGGAGGCGATGTGGCGCCGCTGGCTCGGCCAGGTGTGCAGCGGCCTGGAGTATTTCGACTGCGTGACGCTGGAGCCCGGCGCCGTGGTGCTCAATGCCGGCGTCCACGGCGGCGGCGAGATCCCCTACTTCATGGCGGCGATCGGCGAGGCCGGGCGCATCGTCAATGTCGATCCCCTGGGCGACGCCTACCTGTCGCCCTACGTGCGCGCGGCGGTCGACGCCTTCGCCGGCGACTGCCGCTTCGTCGCCGCGGCCCTGCACGACACCGAGGCCACGGTCGACCTGCCGGTCGAGAACGGCGGCATGGCGGCGGGCAACAGCATCGGCCGGCCCATTCCCGGCACGACGATGCGCCGCTTCCCGGCGCGCAGCATCAACGCGATCGCGGCCGAGCTGGCGCTGGACCGGCTCGACCTCATCAAGATGGACGTCGAGGGCGCCGAGCCCCGCGCGCTCGAGGGCGCGATGCGCACGATCGAGCGCCTTCGGCCGCAGCTCGCCATCTCGATCTACCACGAGCCCGACCACTTCCTGGACATACTGGGCAATCTCGCGCGGACGCTGGCGGGCTACCGCTTCTACGTTCGCAACTACCACTTCATCGCCAACGAGACGATCCTCTACGCCGTGCCGGTCGAGCGCCAGACCAAGCCGGCCTCGCAAGGGATTGAAATCGCGCTGGTTTGACTACACGCGCTGGGTGAGACAGCTCACATTGCTGCGCCGCCAAACACCGCTATAGTCCGCCTCGATGAAGAGCCACCCGTAGCGTGCAACCCGGACCGGCGCGCGCCACCCCGGCTTTCAGCTGGAGAGCCGACATGACACCCAGGCCCGACCGTCCCGCCGCCGTCCCCGCCCTCGCGCTCGCCGCGCTGATCGCCCTTGCCGCCGCGCCCGCGCCGGCCGCCGAGGGCTCGTGGAAGGGCACGATCTCGTGCACCAGCGGCTGGGGCGGCACCGAGCGCCTGGCGGCGGAGATGACCGCGAGCGGCGACCAGATGCAGGTAAAGCTCGGGACGCTGTCGACGCGCCGGCCGCTCGACCGCAATGGCAGCTTCACCGTCGGCATCACCTCGGGCCAGGACGACCGCGTCGGCCATGTGCGCGGCACGATCACGCCGCAGGGCCTGGTCATGCGCCAGGATGGCGGCGAGGTGAGCTGCAGCGGCCTCCTGGAAGCGACCGCGCCCGCCGCGCCATCCGCCACCCCGCCAGCCGCTGCGACCGCCGCCGCGCCGGCGCCCAGCCGGCTCGCACCGTCGCCCGCGATGGTCGCGCTCGCCGCCCCCACCCTGCCGCTGACCTCGTCGCGCATCGACGACATCGTCGCCATCCTGCAGCGCGAGCGCGATCTCGCGGCCCAGCGCGTCGACGAGACGCGCAAGCTGGCGGAGTCGCCCGATCCCGCCGGCGGCTCGGCCGAGGAGCGCGCCGATTTCCTGTCGCGGCGCGCCTTCGCCAAGTGGTCGCTCGAGCGCAACGAGGAGGCCCAGGCGGACTTCAGGCGCGCCTTCGACATCGCGCGCCAGGGCAACGCGCTCCCCGTGCTCGACCGCACCTGGTACCAGTACCACCTGGGCATCGCGCTGTTCCGCACCGGCGACGTGGCCCAGGCGCTGGGCCACCTGCGCCAGTCCGCGGGCGACCTGCAGGTGCCGATCCGCCAGCGCGGCGACAACGAATTCCGCCTGCTGTGGCACGCGGTCGTGTGGGAGGGCTTCCTCGCCCGCACCCAGATCGCGACCGGCGACCTGGCCGCCGCCGAGCAGGCGCTGGCCCGCGCCGAGGCAGGCTTCAAGCGCCTGGCCGAGGAGCCGGGCCGCGCCCAGCCGCACGAGGTCGCGATCAGCCAGGCGGCGCTGGCCCAGGCCCGCGCGGTGCGCGCCGAGCTGCGCGGCAATGCCGCCGAGGCCGACGAGCACCACCGCGCCGCGATCGAGGCGCTCGCGACCTACGTCTCGTGGCCGCAGAACCGCTGGCTGCCGGCCAACCGCGTCGAGCAGCTCCGCTACGAGGCGCTGCTGGCGCGCGCCGACAGCCTGGCCCGCGCCGGCCGGCCCGCCGAGGCGCAGGCGATCGCGCGCCAGGTCATCGACGAGCTGGGCAAGGGCGGCGGCGGCCAGATCTCCGAGATCGTCTCGGCCACGCGCGTCATCATCGAGGCGCTCTTGGCCCAGGGGCGCCCGGCGGACGCCGCGACGCTCGGCTGGCTCGCGGTCAATGCGCTGTCGAGCGCAGGCGGCGCCAGGGACTCGGCGCTGCGCATCGAGCTGCAGCTGGCGCTGGCCCGCGCCGACGCGGCCGAGGGCGTGTGGCCGGACGCGCTGACCGTGTTCGAGAACCTGCGCACCGACCTGAAGGGCGACACGCAGCGCCTCAACACCGCGCTGCGCGGCGACCCGACCTACGCGGTGGCGCTGCTGAAGGCCGGGCGCAACGCCGAGGCGCTGGCCGCCGCCACCGCCGCGCGGGGCATCGCCGCGACCCTGTTCGGCGAGCGCCACCCGGCCACGGCCGAGGCGATCGGCGCGCGCGCCGCGGCGCTGTCGGCGCTGGGCCGGCGCGACGAGGCGATGGCGGATTTTCGCTTGGCCATGCCGATCCTCATCGACGCCGCCACCGGCCCCTATGCCGGCGAGTCCGGGGCGCGCTCGCAGCGCCTGCGCTTCACCGTCGAGGCCTATCTGGGCGAGCTTGCGCGCGGCATCGCCGCCGGCCCCGGCGGCGTGCAGGCCACCGGCGCGCAGACGCTCGCGGTCGTCGACCAGATGTTCCGCGCCGCCGAGGCCGCGCGCAGCCGCACGCTGCTCGACGCCATCGCGACGGCCGCCGTGCGCTCGGGCCTCAAGGACCGAGCGCTGGCCGACCTGATCCGCCGCGACCAGGACGCCGCCCGGCGCGTGGTCGCGCTCTACGACAGCCTCGCCGGCTGGTACGCGCTCCCCGGCAATATGCGCCGCAACGAGGACGAGGCCGCCGTCCGCCGGCTGATTGCCGAGGCCGAGGCCGAGCGCGACCGGCTCAACCGCGAGATCGCCCAGCGCGCGCCCAGCGCCGCCGGGCTGGTGCGCCCGCTGCCCGTCGCGCTCAACGACCTGCGCCTGGCCTTGCGCCCGGGCGAGGCCCTGGTCTCGGTCTTCGCCGGCGACCAGCGCAGCTATGTGATCGCGGTGCCGCAGCAGGGCGCGCCGGCGGTGCTGGAAGCACCGGTCGGCCGCAACGCGCTCGCCGAGAGCGTCGCCAAGCTGCGCGCCGCGATGAACGACACGGGGCGCGGCATCGAAGCCCTGGCGCCCTTCGACGTTCAGGTCGCGTACGGCGAGATCTACCGTCCGCTGCTGCAGCCGCTCGAGCCGAGCTTCGCCGGCGCGAAGCGCCTGCTCGTCGTGGCCGATGGCGCGCTGGCGCAGATCCCCTGGGCGCTGCTGCCGACCTCCGCCGCCTCCGCTGCGAGTGGCGAGGCCGGCGTGCGCTTCGGAGAGTATCGCCGCGTCGCCTGGCTGATCCGCCGCCAGTCGGTCGCGCACCTGCCCTCGGCGACGGCGCTGGTCGCGCTGCGCCGCATGGCGCCGACCGCCGCCGCGCCCCGCCCGTTCATCGGCGTCGGCGACCCGATCTTCTCCGAGGGCCCGGCGGCGCCCGGCGGGGCGCGGCGCGGCAGCATGCGGCTTCGCTCAGTCGAACGCAGCGTGGCGATCCGCGCGCTGGAGGGCCTGCCGCCCCTGCCCGACACGCGCATCGAGCTCGAGCAGATCGCCAAGGTGCTGGGCGCGAACCCGCAGACCGAGCTGTACCTGGGCGCGCGCGCCAGCGAAGGCCAGGTGCGCGGCGCGGCGCTCGACCGCTACCGCGTCGTCGCCTTCGCGACCCACGGGCTTGCCGCCGGCGAGATCGACGGCCTCACCCAGCCCGCCCTCGCCCTCTCCTCGCCCAAGGTCACGGCCGAGCAGGGCGACGGGTTCCTCACCATGGCCGAGGTGCTCGACCTGAAGCTCGCCGCCGACTGGGTGGTGCTCTCAGCCTGCAACACCGCCGGCGCCGTGCAGCCGGGCGACGAGGTGCTCAGCGGCCTCGCCAGCGCGTTCTTCTACGCCGGCGCGCGCTCGGTGCTGGTGACGCATTGGGGCGTCGAGACGGTCTCGGCGCGGCTGCTGACGACCGGTGCATTTTCCGTCAAGAGCCCCGACCGCGCCGAAGCCCTGCGCCAGTCGATCCTGGCGCTGATCGACGGCAAATCAGGCGACGGCACGGCCGGCAAGACAAAGTTCGCCTACGCCCACCCGCTCTTCTGGGCCCCCTTCGCGCTGGTCGGCGATCCGGGGTAAGGCAGCGCTAGGAGGTCGGCCCCCCGGCTGGCCGGGCGGCCCGGCGGGCGTTCACGCGGCGGCGGTCCTGGCCGGCGGCGGCGCGGCGCTCGCGGAGCTTCTGGATGATCGCATAGCGCCCGTCGCGGTCGAGCCCGCTCCAGGACGCGATCTCGCCGATCGTGCGCCAACAGCCCCGGCACAGCTCGGTGACGGGGTCCATCTGGCAGACGCCGATGCAGGGGGAGACGAGGTCGAACTCGCGCGTCGGGTCGGAGGACATGGCGGGAGGGATACGCGGCAGGCGGCCGCGCGTCAAACGTCCGTTGCTAGCACAATGCTTGCAAAATGCAGGCCCGCTGCTAGCATTCCTGCCATGGCACAGCTCACCGTCCGAAACCTCGACGATCAGGTCTACGCCCGGCTCAAAGAGCGCGCGAAAGCCAACAAGCGCTCGCTGGAAGCCGAGGCGCGCGCGATTCTGGAGGCGAATGCCGTTACAGACCGAGCAGAGTTTGCGCGCTGGGCAGAGGAGTTCCGCAGCCGGCAAAAGCCCGGCAAAGCCGGGGAAACGACCGCTTGGATTCGCGAGGACCGAGATAGCCATTGATCGTCATCGTCGATGCCAGCGTTGCAGTGCTATGGCTCGTGGCCCAGGAGCGCAGCGACTCGGCGCAGGCCCTGCTTGAATCAATACACGAGCTTGTTGCCCTTGATCTGACCCGACTGGAAGTAATGAGTGCCGTATTAAGGCTAACGCGCAGCAAGCGGCTGTCGCAGCTCGAGGCAAACGTCGGGATCGAGCGCTTTCGGCGGGTTCCCATGCGGCTCCTCCCTGCTTCCGACTACGCCGCAGACGCCTACGCCATCGCCCAGCGTCATGGCGGCTCGGTCTACGATGCCTGCTACATCGCGCTCGCCCGATCGCTCGACGCGCCGCTGGTGACGGACGATGAAGCGATGGCCAAGACGGCCGAAACGGTCGGCGTTGCGGTCCATCGCGCCTCCCAGGGCTTCGCCGCGCTCCTCGACTGACGCCCCTGTCGCATTCCCGTCACCCCGTGTCGCGGCGAAGTAAGCCGTAACCCGTTGTAGAACCTACCAAGGATGCGGGTATGAGGCAGGCGTCGCGCGCGCCTGCTCCAAAAGCG
>JAEULC010000303.1 GCA_016792605.1 Rhodospirillales bacterium | reverse complement strand
GACAGGGACAGGAGGTCGTTGACCAGCCGCGTCATGCGCGTGGCCTGGTCGTGCATGATCGACAGGAAGCGGTCGCGCGCGGATTCGTCGTCCTTCGCCGGCCCGCGCAGCGTCTCGACGAAGCCCAGCAGCGTGGCGAGCGGCGTGCGCAGCTCGTGGCTGGCATTGGCGACGAAGTCGGCGCGCATCTGGTCGGTGCGCCGCGCCATGGTCACGTCGTTGAGCGTGACGATCGCCGCGATGTCCGGCAGGTCGCCGGCGAGCCGGCTGACATGGGCGGTGAAGTTGCGCTCGACCGGCACGGCCAGCGAGAATTCGACGTCGCGCGCCTGTTCGCCGGCCAGCACGGCATCGACCGCCTGCACCAGCTCGGGATGGCGGACCGACGCAGTCAGGTCGCGCCCGACGCCGCCGGTGCCGACGATCGCATCCGCGGCGCGGTTCAGCCGGATCACGCGCCGCTCGGCGTCGATCAGCAGCAGCGGAACCGGCAGGCCCTGCAGGATCGCCTCGGCCGCGCGGCGCCCGGCGACGCGGCCACGCAGCGCGCGCCCGAGCTGGTCCAGCGTCGGCTCGGCGCCGATCAGCCGCGCGAGGGGACCGAACCGCGCCGGCATCTCGACCGCGCTGTCCGGTGCCTGCAGCACCGTGGCCAGCGCCAAGGCCTCGCGCCCGATCAGCCAGGCCACCGCGCCGGCGCCGATGCCGCCGACCGCGACGGCGATCGCCAACCCCGGAGGCCCGACGAGGCCGGCAGCCCATAGCACCAGCGCCGCGGCCCATGCCGGCAGGGCCAGGATCGCGGCAAGAACGGGCAGGCGGACAGGCGTCACGTAGCTCGGCATCGCCGCGCCAGGAGACTCCTGTCCACTGCGCGCGTCAAGAACCGCGCACGCAAATTTGCGTCAGCCGACGCGCAGCACAGGATCGCCGAGCGCGTCGCTGAGCGGCGTGATGCCGAGGCCCGGTGCTTCCGAGGCGGCGAGCATGCCGTCCTTGCGCTTGGGCGCGCCGATCGCGATCGATTTCGTCACATAACTGTTGAAATCGGTGGCCGCGAACAGGAACTCCGGTGGCGTGGAGTGCGCGAGGTGCGAGATCGCGGCGGTCACGATGTCGCCGCCCCAGGTGTCCTCGACGATCATCGCCAAGCCGAGCGACACGCAGAGGTCGCGGATCTGTCGCGCCTTCGTCAAGCCGCCGACCTTGGAAATCTTCAGGTTGATGACATCGGCGGCGCGATCCTGCGCGGCGCGCAAGACCATCGCCTGGCTGTCGATCACCTCGTCCAGGATGAACGGCCGCGCGGTGCGGTCGCGGATCGCGCGGCATTCCTCGTAGCTCGGGCAGGGCTGCTCGATATAGACGTCGACGTCCCTGACCGCGTCGACCACGCGCGCCGCCTGGTGCATCTGCCAGCCGGTATTGGCGTCGGCGACCAGCACGTTGCCGGGCTTCAGCTTCTCGGCGCAGGCCTTGATGCGCTCGATGTCGGTGTCCGGATCGCCGCCGACCTTGAGCTGGAACTTGGTGTAGCCCTCCTGCCGGTAGTCGCCGACCTTGTTCGCCATCTGCTTCGGGCTTTCCTGCGAGATGGCGCGGTAGAGCTTGAACTCCGACCCGTAGCGCCCGCCGAGCAGGGTCGCGACGGGAAGCCCTGAGAGCTTGCCGAGGATGTCCCAGCACGCGACGTCGAGTGCTGACTTGACGTAAGGGTGCCCGCGCATCGCCGCGTCCATGCGGCGGTTGAGCGCCATGAGGCCCGTCGGGTCCTGGCCGATCAGCGCCGGCGCCAGCTCCTTGATGCCCGTGCGCGCGCCCTCGGCATAGGCCGGCAGGTAGGCCGGCCCCAGCGGGCAGATCTCGCCATAGCCGGTGATGCCCAGATTGGTCTCGATCGCCACGACCGTGCTGTCGAAGTTCACGACCTGGTTGCCGCCCGACCATTTGTAGGTCCCCTCGTGCAGCGGCAGCTCGACCCGCCAGGCGGTGATCGACGTAATGCGCGGCTCGGTCTTCGGCGTGGCGGCGGCGGTCATGGAGTTCCCCCAGAGATTCGATCGCGGGACAGGCGGCAGTGTCGGTGACGACGGCCCGGTTAGACGGCGACGGGTTGGCGGGCGGCTATAGGGTGCCTGCCGTCGCGGGCCGCGATCATGCCCCGCCACGGGGAGCCCTGTCAGGCCAAGTGCTTAGCCGCCGGCAGGTTATCCACAGGAAAATTCGGTCCCTGAACTTGACGAAGTTCCTGTTTTGTTCTATTTTGGTAGAATGTCCATCACTGCGCGATCCGGAGACTCACCCGTGACCTACTTTCCGCAGAACCCGATTTCGCCGCCCACCCCGTTCGGCCCCTCGCCGCCGCGCAACCCGCGCGAGGCCGCCGACGCGATCATGGCCTATCTCGACCGCGAAGCCGCCGGCGCCGCGATCCCGCGCACGCCCTTCGCGCCGTTCCTGGCGGAGACGTATGAACGGCCGGCGGGCGGTGGCGAGGGTGGCTATGAGCCAGCGGCGCGCCTCGGCATGGCCGGCGCGCTCAACCCATTGGGAATCGAAGAGGAGCGAGAGGCAGAGCTGCCGATGCCGTATCCCGATGCGCGAACCGACGACGAGCGCATCGAGAACGTGATGTGGCTGTTGGCGAACAATCCCACTCTGGCTGATTCGCAGCAGGGCTCGAATTCAAGTTTTGGAATCGAAAACCTATTCGGGCTTATTGGATCTGCTGAAGCAGCCAGCGGTGGCCGGAAGCCCAGCGGGAAATTCGATCTCCTAGCAGTCGCAGAAGCGGCGCGAAATTCGATCCGCAATGGCGCACTTCGACAATTGCTTCGCCTTTGGAGAAACCGCATCCGAGAGATTGAGCCGCTTCATCCGCTCTTGGCGAATGAACCTTCGGACGATTATGTCCCGTCGCAAGAAGAACTCGACGCGCTCGAACAAGAACATGCGGCAGCGTAACGGCGCGCCGCCTTGCGAAAAGCATTGAAGGCAAGGCGCGTTGGAGGTGAAACGGTGCACACGATCCGCGGTCGAGCCTCTCACAAGCTTTTCGACGTTGATACGAAAGCACGAGGTGGTTTCTCAGAAGTCCAGGTCCCTGGAGGGCGGATTGACCGCGTGCTTGTCGACGCCGAGAAGAATTCGGCTGACGCCATTGACTTAAAGCCCTGGAACTCTCGCGCGACTAGAAAACACGAACGTCAAGCGGAGCGCAACGCGACCTCTTATGAAGAAACGCATGGAAAGCGCACGAGCTGGGGCTTGGATTTCTATGACGTGGAGGCCATCGTCGACTGGCTTCGAGGCAACCTAGAAAAGAAGTAGGAAAAGTGGAGAAGTTTTGTGGTCACGGATGGTAGAGACCTAGAGAAACTCTTTACGCGGCTGCTACGGCCCGAAGGGTTTCGCCGGGAAGGCCGCAACTGGCGTCTCGACTTACCGATGTTGATCCTCATCGTGAACCTGCAGCGATCGCGCTGGGGCGAAAGTTTCTATGTGAACATCGGTGCTCTTGTGAAGGCGATTCGGGACGAACCTTGGAACATCCGAGACCGAGAACGACCGCGCACAGAAGAAGCACATTTTCAGATTCGGCTAGAGCAATTGTTCACCGACGTCTCGGTCGTCGCACCGGCGGCCGTCTCGCCGGCGGTAGGACGGATGCACGAGCTGCTCGATCTGGAGACGGCAAAAATTGATCCTGAGGCCCGCGCGAAAGAACTTGCGGCCATTATCGAGCAGCGCCTGCTTCCATTCCTACGACTGTGCAAGGATGAAGATGGACTGCGCGCCGCTATCATCTCCATAGGCAGCAATGCAGTTGGGGCTTCCGGCGTGCTGCGCAAACATCTGAAGTTGCCCGATGGCATGTCGCCACCGGACTGATAGTGCTAGCTGCCGCTATTCGACCCTGAACAGCATCAGCAGCGTCCGCTGCGTCTTGCTCTGGTTATCGTCGGACATGACCCAGAGCAGCACGCCACCGTCGGGCTCGGTCGTGACGGCGATGGCTTCCATGTTGTCGACGCTATAGGGCTTCTCCCAGGCGGCGAGGGTTTCGCCGGCGAGCTTGCCGCCAGGGACGACGCGCGATTGGGCAATCAGCGCGAGGCGGGCGCCGAGTTCAGTGAGGATGCCGAACTTGCGTTCGAGCACGACGAGATCGCCCGAGGGCAGGACGGCGGCGTCGGTCGGCAGGCTTTCGCCTTGGGTCTGGTAGACGAGGCTGTGCCAGCCCCTGGCGTCGCGCAGCCAGGCGCGGACGTCGCCGTCCGTGTCGCGGCCGCGTTCGCTGAGCAGCAGCAGCCGGCCATCCGGCCAGCTTGCCAGCGCCTCGATGCCGCCATTGGCGGGCTGGCCGGCGAGGCTGGCGGGCGTGTCGACCGGCATGCCCTTGCCACCCGGCTTGGCGTAGCGCAGCACGCGGTGCTCGCGCTCGAAGCTGACCAGCAGGTCGCCCCGAGCGTCGCGGCGCAGGCCCTCGGCGTCGCTCCAGGCCTTGCCGTCGAAGGCGCGTCCCCCGGCGTCGCGCAGCGGATCGAGGTCGCCGTCGCGCACGCCGGCGAGCATGCCCGCCGCGTCGCGCAGCGGCCGGAAGCGCAGCCAGTAACCCGTGTCGGTGACGCCCAGCAGCGTGCCGTCCGGCATCGCCTCGAGCCCCGACACGCTGCCGAAGCGCGAATCCTTGCTGGTGATGTGCAGTCCGCCGAGATAGCGCAGCCGGCCGACCGTCACGACCTCGGGCTTGTCGGGCAGAAGCGCGATCGGCTGGAACTGCAGCGGGATCGGATCGGCGAACGCTGGCGCGCAGAAGAGCACCGCGATCAGAATCGCAAGGCGCTTCACGTCTTGTCGCCGAGGAGGGATTTCAACCGATAGAGCGCGTCGAGCGCGTCGCGCGGCGTCAGCTCGTCCGGGTTGATCGCACGCAACGCGTCGTCCAGCGGCGACGGCGCCGCGGCGCGCGTTTCGGCAGCCCCGCCCTTGGGCCGCGCCGCGGCGGCGAAGAGCGGCAGGTCGCTGGCAAGGTCGGCCACCGCCCCGCCCTGCTCGCCCGCCTCGAGCTTCGCCAGCACCTGCTCGGCGCGTGCGACGGCGGCCGGCGGCAGGCCGGCGAGCTTGGCGACATGGATGCCGTAGGAGCGGTCGGCGGCGCCCGGGGCGACCTCGTGCAGGAACACGACCTCGCCCTGCCATTCCTTCACGCGCATCGTGTAGGCCGCGAGGTCGGCGAGGCGGCCGGTCAGCGCGACCAGCTCGTGGTAATGCGTCGCGAACAGCGCGCGGCACTTGTTGACTTCGTGCAGGTGCTCGACGCAGGCCCAGGCGATCGAGAGCCCGTCGAAGGTCGCGGTGCCGCGCCCGATCTCGTCCAGGATCACCAGCGCGCGCGGCCCGGCAAGGTTGAGAATCGCGGCGGTCTCGACCATCTCGACCATGAAGGTCGACCGGCCGCGCGCCAGATCGTCGGACGCGCCGACGCGGCTGAACAACCGGTCGACGACGCCGATGCGGCATTCCTGCGCCGGCACGTAGCAGCCGGCTTGCGCCAGGATCGCGATCAGCGCGTTCTGGCGCAGGAAGGTGCTCTTGCCCGCCATGTTCGGGCCGGTGACGAGCCACAGACGCTTGCCGGACGTCAGGTCGCAATCGTTGGCAATGAAGCGCTGGCCGGATGGCAAGGCCGTCTCGACGACCAGGTGACGGGCGCCGCGCACGACGAAGTCGTGGCTGTCGTCGACCACGGGGCGCGCCAGGCTTTGCTCCGCCGCGAGTTCCGCCAGCGCCGTCGCGACGTCGAGCTGCGCCAGGCCGCCGGCGGCGCGCGCGATGGCGTCGGCCTGGGCGCGCACCTCGCCGACCAGGTCGTCGAACAGGCGCAGCTCGATCGCCAGCGCCCTGTCGGCGGCCTGGGCGATCTTGCGCTCCAGCTCGCCGAGTTCGACCGTGGAGAAGCGCATCGCGCCGGCCATGGTCTGGCGATGGATGAAACGCTCGGCGGCCGCGCCCTTGGTCAGGCGGTCTGAATTGGTCTGCGACACCTCGATGAAGTAGCCGAGCACGTTGTTGTGCTTGACCTTCAGCGCCGCGACGCCGGTCTCGCGCGCGTAGGCCTGCTGCAGCTCGGCGATCAGGCGCCGCGACTCGTCGCGCAAGGCGCGCTGTTCGTCGAGCTCGGGCAGGTAGCCCTGGGCGACGAAGCCGCCGTCGCGCGCGATCAGCGGCAGGTCGGTCGCAAGCGCACGGGCCAGACGGTCGATCA
>JAEULC010000298.1 GCA_016792605.1 Rhodospirillales bacterium | reverse complement strand
CGGCCGATCAAGGCCATGATCAACCACAACACCACCGAAGTGTTCATGGACAACATGGCGGTGCCGGCCGAGAACCTGGTCGGCGAGGAGGGCAAGGGCTTCCGCTACATCCTCGACGGCATGAACGCCGAGCGCATCCTGCTCTCGTCCGAGGCGATCGGCGATGGGCGCTGGCTCTTGGGCAAGGCCGTCGCCTACGCCAAGGAGCGGCGCGTGTTCGACCGGCCGATCGGGCAGAACCAGGGCGTGCAGTTTCCGCTGGCCCGCGCCCATGCCGAGCTCGACGCGGCCGATTTGATGGCGCGGCGCGCGGCGGCCCTCTTCGCGGCGGGCAGGGACTGCGGCGCCGAGGCCAACATGGCGAAGCTGATGTCGTCCGAGGCCGCGTGGCATGCCGGCGAGGCGGCGATGCAGACCCATGGCGGCTTCGCCTTCGCGCGCGAATACGACGTCGAGCGCAAGTGGCGCGAGGTGCGCCTCTACCAGATCGCGCCGATCTCGACCAACCTGGTCCTGTCCTACGTGGCCCAGCACGTGCTGGGGTTGCCGCGCTCCTACTAGGCTAGGCCGGCACTTTTTCCAGCGCAGGATAGTCGGTATACCCCACGGCGCCATCGGCATAGAAGGTCTCGGGCACCGGGGCATTCAGCTTTGCGCCCGTTCGCAGGCGCGCCGGCAGGTCGGGGTTGGCGAGGAAGTCCTTGCCGAAGGCGACCGCGTCGGCCCAGCCGGCGTCGAGCGCGGCTTGCGCCGTCGCGCCGGTGAAAGACTCGTTGACGATGTAGACGCCGCCGAACGCCTTCTTCAACTCCGGCCCCAAACTATCCGGCCCCAGCTTCTCGCGCGCGGCGATGAAGGCGATCTTGCGCTTGCCCAGCGCGCGCGCGACGTAGGTGAAGGTGCCGCGCAGGTCGCTGTCGCCCATCGAGTAGAGATCGGCGCGCGGGGCCAGGTGCATGCCGACGCGGTCGGCGCCCCAGACCGAAACGACGGCGTCGGTCACTTCCAGCATCAGCCGCGCGCGGTTCTCGATCGGGCCGCCGTAGTCGTCGGTGCGCTTGTTCGTGCTGTCCTGCAGGAACTGGTCGAGCAGGTAGCCATTGGCGCCGTGGATCTCGACGCCGTCGAAGCCGGCCGCCTGCGCGTTCTGCGCCCCGCGGCGGAAGCTCTCGACGATTCCTGGGATCTCGTGCGTCTCCAGCGCGCGCGGCACCACGAAGGGTCGCTTCGGGCGCAGTAGGCTGACATGGCCGCTGGCGGCGATGGCGCTGGGCGCGACCGGCAGGCCGCCATTGTGGAAGACCGGGTCGGAGATGCGGCCGACATGCCAGATCTGCAGGAAGATGCGGCCACCCGCGTCATGGACGCTGCGCGTGACCTGGTTCCAGCCCGCGACCTGCTCCTTCGACCAGATGCCCGGGACGCCCTGGTAGCCGATGCCCTGCGGGCTCACCGGCGTCGCCTCGGTCAGGATCAGCCCGGCCGAGGCGCGCTGGGTGTAGTACTCGGCTATCAGCGCGTTGGGGGTGTTGGTGCTGCCGGCGCGCAGCCGCGTCAGCGGGGCCATGATGACGCGGTTGGGCAAGGTCAGGGCGCCGACCTTCAGCGGGTCGAAAAGCGAGGGCATGGGAGGTCTCCTTGGGCGCGCGTCCTGCGCGAAGGGGGGTGAGGCGATATAAAAAAGGAAGCTGGCGACGGCGGCTCGGCATTTCAAGCGCTCACCTGGGCTCCCGGCGATCACGCCGGCGTCATCAGGAAAACGAATCTAGAAACGAATCTAGAACGGCATGGCTCGTATCGCCGAAAACTTATGCAGCGGCGCCGAAAGATGCCGGTATCATGGCGGCCACTTTTCCGCCGCGCAGCCCAGGCATGCCCGAGAACCGCCGCCCCACCAACAGCACCGCGCCACATGGCTCCATGCTGGTGCCGCTGATCGTCGCCTGCGCGCTGTTCATGGAGAATTTGGACGGCGCGGTGCTGGGCACCGCCCTGCCGCAGATTGCGCAGGACATGGGCGTCAGCCCGATCCATCTCAGCCTGGCGATCACCTCCTACCTGCTCAGCCTCGCGATTTTCATCCCGGTCAGCGGCTGGCTCGCCGACAGGTTCGGCGCACGCACCGTGCTGCAGGGCGCGATCCTGGTCTTCACCGTGAGCTCGATCGCCTGTGGCTTCGCCGGCAGCGTCGC